>NZ_JAUBQW010000208.1:0-7082 GCF_036701485.1 Microcoleus sp. Pol11C3
CTGAGTTTCACACGTTTGAGCTTGTTAAGAAAGTCCCTCTTGACTTTCTATCGCTCTTCTTAACTTGTCACCAATGATCAGCACCGAGCCATTTTCTAAACCATCTAGCAGATTTTGGCTCTGTCTTGATAAACTCTTCTTTTTCTGGTGTTGTAAATAGATAGTTACCATCATCAATTGGTTTATTACCAATACCTATCGATGGGATATTAGACAATGGATTTTGTCTTCTTTGAATTGTTGTATCTGTTCCATTTACCAAATAAGGATTGATGTTTTTTGCCTGTATTTCCAATGGTTCGCCCTTGATATCCTCATACTCAAAAATACGTTTATCTGCAATATCAAAGTTCGCAAACCCAATAATAACGCAGTATACAGCAGCATTTTTTTTTGCTTCATTTGCCCACTTAAAAGTTCTATGAGCAAAATGAATTTTTATTTTGTACTCATTAAATAGAACATTCCACAAAATGCCAACCTGTTCGCCTTGAGAAATTGAGTTTGTACTAACAAAAGCTACTTGAATATTTGAATTTTGAATGAGTTCTGCTGCTTTGACATACCAAGCTGAGACATAATCCATAACTCCAGCACCTTTGGCATCGTTAAATATACCAATAAGATCATCCCTTTGTGTTTCATTCATCATTTTAGAACCGACAAATGGAGGATTACCCAAAATAAAATTTAACTTCTCTTTTGCAACAACAGACCCCCAATCAATCCGCAACGAATTACCATGCACAATCTTCGCGGATTTCTTCAATGGCAACCGCACAAAATACTGCCCAAACTCATTACTCACCTTCACATTCATCTGATGATCAATTAACCACATCGCCACCTCAGCCACTCGCACCGCAAACTCATCATATTCAATCCCCGCAAACTGATCTACATCGACTTGAATAATTGAGCGAACATCCATCACCAACTGCCCACTCTTATTCAACTCCAACAAAATCAAAATCTCTAAATCTCGTAACTCCCGATAAGTAATAATCAAGAAATTGCCGCAACCACAAGCAGGATCGAGGAAATGCAAACTCGAAATCTTTTGATGTAACGCCTTTAGCTTGCCCTTACTACTCTTAGCCTTCTCAAACGAACTATACAAATCATCCAAAAAAAGCGGTCTAATCAACTTTTGGATATTCTTCTCAGAAGTATAATGCGCCCCTAAATTTCGCCGTTCCGTCTCATTCATTACTGCCTGAAACATCGACCCAAAAATCGCAGGGGAAATTTTACCCCAATCAAACGCACAAGCCTTTAACAATATTTCACGCATCTGCTTATCAAACGCCGCAGTTTGCAAAAGTTCCTCAAATAACTTCCCATTCACATAGGGAAACTGCGCTAAATTCTCATCTAAATTTTTAAATCGCTTCTCATTTGGGGTATTCAAAACCTGGAAAATCGAGGCAATGTGCATCGCCAAATCACTGCCATCTTCCTTCGTATGCCGATCGATATATTCCCAAAAAATTCCCTTGTTAAAAATCCCCGTATCATCAGCAAACAAGCAAAATAATAGCCGTACCAGATACACCTCTAAGTCATGCCCTGTATAGCCAATTTCTTTGAGGCGATCATGTAGATCCCCCATCAATTCCGCCGCCGCAATATTGACAGGATCTTCATCCTTATAAACCCGTTTTTCATATCCCGCCATAAAGCCGAATAGATGCACATGATTTACAAAATCCTTTAGATCAAACTCTTTGGTTTCGTTTGTATCTAAATCATAAAGCCTGAATTTCTGAAAATCCGACACCAAAATATATTTCGGTAACTCATGCTCCTTTAAATTTGGAAAATAATCTTTTGCTTGTTGTGTAGCCTTATCTAAGTCCTTACCCCTAGACTTATGCTCCACCAAAATCGTCCCCTTCCACAGCAAATCAATAAACCCTTGCTTATTGTCTGCCTTTTTAATTGGTAGCTCAAAACTCCCCACCCGCCGCCGAGTAATACCAAAAACATTAAAAAAGTCATTCCAGAATGATTGCGACTCTGACTTCTCTGAAGTTTCACTTTCCCATTCCTTAGAAAAGGCGATCGCCCTTTGCTTAATCTCATTCCAACTTAGAGGCATATCGGCAAATGTTAAGACATAATTTTAGGCAATCTTTATACTATCATTCAGTTCCTAAAATTAGGGTAGTTGTGAGCGATCGCTTTTGGGGTTAAGCGTTAAGAAACGATCGCCTAAAAATCACGACTCACAGAAATAGCGATCGCAGATTGATTAAACTTGACCGATCGCCTTCACCGCAGCAAGATACCGCTCCTTCACATTTTCGTAGTCCAACTCCTCCGCAATTCCTTCCTGGCCACCGCGTTCAATCATATCGGCATGACGCTTTAGTGTGGTTCGGTCTGGTATTCGGTGAGTAAAGGGCGCGATCGCTGATCTTGTAGGTTAAGTGCGATCGCCTAAAAATCACGACTCAACAGTTACATGACTGCCCGCAGTTGTTTCCGCCAAACCGCGACTCAATGCCAATTGTGCAGTTTTGGTCACGCCATAGTGAATCATTTCGGCGGGAATATTCAAGCCAGATTCACTAGAGATGAAAATAATTCGTCCCCAATCTTGCTTCAGCATCAGCGGCAAATAATGGCGCGAGAGGCGAACACCGCTCATCACATTCACTTCCAGAATATTCATCCACGCTTCATCGGAGATATCTTCAAAAGCTTTGGAGGCATAAATTCCTAAGTTATTCACCAAAATGTTGACGAATGGCACTTTTTGAAGTAACAATTCAACGCCTGCTTGCGTTCCCAAATCGGCAGCAATTCCCTGAAGTTTGGCATTAGGGACTGTTTGCTGAATGCGATCGATCGCATTGTTGACGCGCTCTTGCGTTCTGCCATTGACAATGACCGTCGCTCTTTCTTCGGCAAGTGCGGTAACGATTGCCAGTCCAATTCCACCTGTTGAACCACTGACCAATGCCACCTTTTCTGATAGTTTGAGATCCATACTTTAGTTAAACCAAATATAGCAGTTGACAGTTGACAGTTGACAGTTGACAGTTATGGTGCCCGAATTAAACCGTCGATCTAGCGCTCCTTTGAGACTCTATTCATTAGGTTATTGATGCCCTAACCGATGTGGCGATTGCTATAACGTCAAATAATTATCTACGACTATGGCCTAATCAATTGGTCGCCACCTAATCCAATTTCACCACCATCTTGCCAATATTTTTGCCTTCAAAAAGACCGATAAATGCGCCCACAGCCTGGTCAATTCCTACTACCACAGTTTCTTGATTTTTCAATTTTCCAGCGAGGATTCAGTTCCCAAATTAGCTCAACATTTAGATGCCAAAGATTACATCTGTTGGAGTTCTATTCCTCTGGTTTCCTGCCACCAATTTGATTGCACTTAGACACACACTTTTTGGGAGCATCTCATATTTGTAAAAACACTTTTTCTGGCTCCTTCCTTCTTCCTCTTTCCTCCTGCCTCCTGCCTCAAAACTCCAATTTCTAGCTTGCCTGCAAAAGTGAGATGCTCCCCACTTTTTGACGGTCATTCCACAAAACAATCAAAATCATCCCCCTATTATGTAAGGCCTTAAAATTCCACATTTTCGCGCTCATTTTCGTCGGTTCTGGGAGTATCCAAACCTTTCGCGGCCCAACGCATTGTTTCAATGTATTTTGCCAGACTCGCCACAGTCGGAGCCTCAAATAAATTGCTGACCGATAACTCGACTTGCAAAGCGTCTCGGATGCGAGAAATCAACTGAGTTGCTAGCAGGGAATGCCCGCCTAGTTCAAAGAAATTATCGTAGATACTAACCTGCTGTTTTCCCAAAACTTTAGCCCAAATTTTCCCGATCGCCTTTTCGAGTTCAGTCCGAGGCGCTACATAATTTTCTGTTAGATCCTCGCTGTCTGTATCTAGATCGGGCAAGGCGCGGCGGTCTACTTTGCCATTAGGCGTCAGTGGCATATTCTCCAAGACTGTATAAGTTGCAGGAACCATATATCCTGGTAACTTTTCTTTCAAAAATTGGCGCAAGTCACTTGATTTTAGATTGGGACTTTCAGATTTTTCATTAATGCCGTCAGGAATAACATAAGCTACCAAATGTTTATCGCCGGGGATGTCTTCCCTCACAATTACTACCGCTTCGCGCACTTGTGGATGCTGGCACAAAGCTGCTTCAATTTCTCCCAATTCGATGCGGTAGCCGCGAATTTTTACTTGGTCATCAACGCGGCCTAAAAACTCGATGTTACCGTCAGCTAAATAGCGACCTAAATCACCTGTTTTATAAAGACACGAACCAGATTTATTGCTAAAAGGATTGGGAATGAATGCAGCAGCAGTTAAATCCGGCTGGTTGAGGTAGCCTTTCGCCAATCCGTCACCGCCGACGTACAATTGACCTATAACACCGATCGCCACCGGCTGCAAATCCGCATCGAGAAGATAAATTTGCGTGTTGGCGATCGGGCGGCCGATGGGGATAGATGTTGCGGTTGCGGGTACGTCTTGCACGCAATAATAAGCAGAAAATGTGGTATTTTCTGTAGGCCCGTAAACGTGAATTAATTTAGTGGTTTGATTTTGTTTGATAAGTTTTTTAACCCATCTCATATCGACCGCTTCTCCGCCAAACAGCAAGCAGCGCAGCGAATTAAAAGCTTGCGGTAAAACTCTAGCAATTTGTTGAAATAAGGCAGTTGTTAAAAACAAAACTGTGATGCCTTGTTGGCGCAGTTCTAAGGCTAAATCGTGAGGCGAAAGGGTAATATTGGTGCTAATTCCCACGAGTTGAGCGCCGTTAAGCAAGGCTCCCCAAATCTCGAATGTGGCTGCATCGAATGAAGCGTTTGATGCTTGGGCAATTTTATCGGTAGGTTCTATTTTTATATAGTTGGTGTTGAGTACCAGCCGATTTACTGCTTTGTGGGTGACAGCAACTCCCTTCGGTTTTCCTGTTGAGCCAGATGTGTAAATAACGTAAGCTAGGTTATCTGCTGTTACGGTGTTGGCGGGATTTTCGGCGCTTTCTTTGGCTATGTCTTCCCAGTCGCGATCGAAGTAAATCACCGAGTTTGAGAAGTCTCGGAAATTCTCAATCAATTTATCTTGAATTAGCAAGACTTTAACTTGAGCATCTTCCAGCATCAAGTTTAGCCGATCGCGCGGATAGCTCGGATCTAACGGTAGGTAAGCTCCTCCCGCTTTCAGTATAGCCAACATCCCGACAATTAGGTCGATCGATCGCTCTGCACAAAGCCCCACTAAAACCTCCGCCCCCACGCCCAGTTTTTGTAGGTAGCGCGCCAGTTGGTTGCTGCGACTGTTGAGTTCTCTGTAAGTCAGGTGTTGGCTGTCGAAAGTTAGGGCGACATCCTCCAGATGCTGCTGGACACCCTCTTCAAATAACTGATGAATGCACTTATTTTGAGGATAATTTGTGCGAGTATCGTTCCATTCTCTGAATAATTGATTCACTTCATCCTCGCTCAATAAAGGTAAGTTAGCGATTCCTTGTTCTGGATTAGCCACAATGCTTTCCAGCAGCGTTTTAAAATGCCTCAGCATTCGGGCGATCGTAACTTCATCAAATAAATCCGTATTGTACACAGCTAAGCCTCTGAGGCCTTCCGAATCTTCCCAATATTCGCCGTATCTGCTCCTAAACTTATCGGAAGCTTCCCACAAATGCAGCTCTAAATCAAAGCGCGTTGTTTGAGTTTCCAAATGAAAAGAACTCAACTTTAATTCTGGCAATTCTAGCTCGTCCACTGGCCCATTTTGCAGCCCGAATACCACCTGAAACAGCGGGTGGCGATTCAACGATCGCTCTGGGTGCAATTCCTCGACGAGCTTCTCAAAAGGCAAATCTTGGTGAGCATAAGCTCCCAGAGTTACTTCCCGCACCCGGCCCAAAAAATCTCGAAATGTCGGGTTTCCCGAGCAGTCTGTTCGCAGCACTAAAGTATTGACAAAAAACCCGATTAATGCTTCTATTTCACTGCGGTTGCGATTGGCGATCGGCGAACCGACAACAATATCTTCTTGTTGCGAGTAGCGGTAAAGCAAAGTTTGAAATGCTGCGAGGACTGTCATAAATAAAGTCGCTCCTTCTCGCTGCGAGAGCGCTAAAAGTGCGTCTGTCAGCTTTTTAGGCAGTTCTAAATATTGAGTTTTTCCCCGATAATTTTGCATAGCTGGTGCAGGGCGATCAATCGGCAAATTTAACACTGAAATCCCGTGTAATTGCTGCCGCCAATAAGCTAGCTGAGTTTCTAATACTTCACCTTGAAGCCATTCGCGCTGCCACTCGGCAAAGTCGGCATATTGAAGTGATAATTCTGGCAGGGGAGAGGGTTGTTGATTTATCAAAGCTGTATAGATAGCCTCCAGTTCTTGAATTAGCACACCGATCGACCAATCATCGGAGGCTATGTGGTGCATATTTAGCAATAGAATATGCTCGGTTTCTGTCAGCCACAGGATGGTGATTCGTATCAGCGGCCCGGTGGATAAATTGAAAGGGCGAAGAGATTCTGCTGCGGAGAGTTTTTTGGCTTCTGTTTGCCGTTGTTCTGGCGGCAAATATTGCAAGTCTAATACTTTTAAATTAGTCTTGAAAGCGGGAGAGATTATCTGCACGGGTTGACCTGATACCGCGGCAAAAGTGGTTCGCAAAGTTTCGTGGCGCTGCACTATTTCGTTGAAGGTTTGCTCTAAGGCTGTTAAGTTGAGGGAACCAGTTAAGCGCAGTGCTGTTACTACATTATAGAAAGGGTTTTCCGGTGCGAATTGGTCGAGAAACCACAAGCGCTGCTGGGCAAATGATGCCGGAAAGACAAACACTTCGGCTTCTGAGGAAATATTCAGTTTTTGTAGATCGTTTGTAAAGGAATTGTCATAAATTTCGGATGCCATATCTGTTGCTCTTGGGGGATGGGATGTGTTAATTTTTTGATGGCGCGGGGTTGCTTTTTGAGGGTGCGATCGCCTCTTAGGAATGAGAATTAAATAACTTCCACAAGTTTGTGGGATGGGCGTCCCGCCCGTCCAAAAAGGACGGGCGGGA
>NZ_JAUBQW010000209.1:0-7066 GCF_036701485.1 Microcoleus sp. Pol11C3
TAAGGCTTTGACCAATTATCATTGGTTGACTTATTGATGATTTGTTGTAGACCTTTGTCAACCGGATTCCGTATTAATCAAATTTTCGGACGGGCTCTGGGGCCCATCCCACAAGAGAAAAAACTTTTTGTGGGATGGGCCCCAGAGCCCGTCCCAGCTATTTTTGCAAGAGGTCTATTTTAGATTGAAGAGTCGAGGCGATCGAGAAATCCCCTCCCGACTCCGACGTGGAAGTCTGGGCTTTGCCCGCCCTACCATCGATTTTTAATTTTTAATTTTTGATTTTTGATTCAAGAGTCGAGATTTTAGATTGAAAAGTCGAGGCGATCGAGAAATCCCCTCCCGACTCCGACGTGGAAGTCTGGGCTTTGCCCGCCCTACAACTGTTACTTGCCGCAATTGGCAAAAGTAGAAAACAGGTTAAATTCTGTAACTCTCCACGCTTGCCAAGTCTGCGCGCCAGCAAAAAGACTGTACCTAGTTATGCTTTTATCGCTGTCCACATAACTTTGCCAACTTAATGAAGCAACAGTTGGATACTGGGCAGGAAACTCCCCTGGTATTGGACTTACTTGCGAGCTCATGTTCCATCCTACTTGCTTGCTAAAATCTTTAATTTGACCTTCGCAAGTTCGACAGTTAGAACCGCCGACTTTCTGCCAAATCTCTCACTGTGGAGTCAATCCATATTTGCCGTTGCTCGATTGCATCCACAGCCGATCGATCGCCCGGAGGTTCGGACAAGACAGATTGGCGGAGTTGTTGCGGATCAGAGAGACTGTTTCTTGATCGGCTTCGTACCATTTTTTGGCTTCTAATCAGGATTGAACTTGGCTAAATTCGCTGTTGCTTTCTTGTGAATGAGCGGTAAATGCTGGTTGCAAAACTGCAATAAATGTGCCTATTAATGCGAGTGATTGTTTGCCAAGTTTAATCATGATGTTCCTCTGAGCAAAAATGATTTAACAAATGACCAGTTTACCATCTCTAGACCAAGACAAAATCTTCAGAACCGATGAGATGGGGAGCAACGCCTGTCAAAGAAGCTAAAACTTCACCGCTGCTGGCTACTCTAATTAATGTGCCGTTAGTTCCCGGGGAAATTGATAGCTGTCCGAAGGTCAAGCCATTGATTAATTGAATGGTATCTTGACCATTGCCGAAATCAGAGATTGTATCAACTCCCAACCCTGCACCTAAAACAAACACATCCTTGCCCACGCCACCGACTAGATTATCGTTTCCCAAACCGCCGTTGAGAGTGTCAGAACCTTTGCCGCCATACAGGATATCGTTGCCATCGCCGCCATTTAAGACATCATTAGCCCGCAAACCGGTCAACACGTCATCACCTTCCAAACCGCTGATGATATCGTTGCCACTGGTGCCCGTCAGGTTGTCGTTGCCGGGAGTGCCGTTGATGACGTTTGGAGTGCTGCTGGTGTCAGCAACAAAAATGTTTCGGTAATTGCTAGTCTGCCCCGGCACGAGGTTGGAGGAAAATGAATCAAAAGTTACAAACCGCCCGTCGGCTGAGATGGATGGATTAAATGCCTCCCCCGGATTGCCTGCTGAGTCTACAGAGACGTTGGTGGTGGTATTGGTGAGCGTGTCCCGCACGAAGATGTCGTTGGTATTGGTACCCGGCACGAGGTTGGAGGCCCCAGAAGAAAACGCCACAAACCGCCCGTCGGCTGAGATGGAGGGGGTGTAGGAGTTAATGTTCCTCTGATTGCCTGCTGAGTCTACAGAGAGGCGGGTGGTGGTATTGGTGAGCGTGTCCCGCACGAAGATGTCGCTGGTATTGTTAGTATCCCCCCGCACGAGGTTGGAGGCACCAGAAGAAAACGCCACAAACCGCCCGTCGGCTGAAATGGAGGGGGTGGTGGAGTCACTGTTCCCCTGATTGCCTGCTGAATCTACAGAGACGCGGGCGGTGGTATTGGTGAGCGTGTCCCGCACGAAGATGTCGCTGGTATTGTTAGTATCCCCCGGCACGAGGTTGGAGGAAAATGAATCAAAAGCTACAAACCGCCCGTCGGCTGAGATGGAGGGGGTGTAGGAGTCACTGTTCCCCTGATTCCCTGCTGAATCTACTGACACGCGGGTGGTGGTATTGGTGAACGTGTCCCGCACGAAGATGTCTGTGTCACCGTTGGTATCCCCCGGCACGAGGTTGGAGGCATCAGAAGTAAACGCCACAAACCGCCCGTCGGCTGAGATGGAGGGGGTGTAGGAGTCACTGTTCCCCTGATTCCCTGCTGAGTCTACAGAGAGGCGGGTGGTGGTATTGGTCAGCGTGTCCCGCACGAAGATGTCTTGGCGACTGTTAGTATCCCCCGGCACGAGGTTGGAGGCACGAGAAAGAAACGCTACAAACCGCCCGTCGGCTGAGATGGAGGGGATGGCTGAGTCACTGTTCCCCTGATTGCCTGCTGAGTCTACAGAGAGGCGGGTGGTGGTATTGGTGAGCGTGTGCCGCACGAAAATGTCGTTGGTATATAGGGTATTCTCCGGCACGAGGTTGGAGGAAAATGAATTAAACGCCACAAACCGCCCGTCGGCTGAGATGGAGGCGCTGTAGGAGTCACTGTTCCCCCGATTGCCTGCTGAGTCTATAGAGACGGGAGTAATAGTCATAAGCTCTCACATTTAAAAGTACAAGTTTGGAGATTCCCTAATGTTACCCACAGCAGACAAGATAGCCAAGCTCATATTCCGCGCCCGTTTTTGGCAAATTCATCAACAGTTTGCTGCGAAAGTTCGTGAACAGTCATTGCTTGCAAAATGTCCAAAGGCAATGTCAAATGATGTGCTCCAGCTAATAAAGTCTTTACCGCTTCTTCCGGCGATTTAATGCTAGCTGCCAAAATTTCAGTATTAGTTCTCTGCAACACATTTGCCATATCCTGCACTAAGGCAAAACCGTCTCCCAACAATCTAGTGGCACGATTCACGTAGGCGATCGCATATTTAGCCCCCGCTTCTGCGGAGACAACTGCTTGTGATGCGCTGTATATTGCCGTCACCGCGCAAGGAATGGACGGTGACAAATGCGCTACTGCTTGGAAACCCGCCGCCGTTGCTGGAACTTTCAAAACTGTTTGCCGCCCGAGCAACTCAAAAGCAGCTTTTCCTTCTGCTACCATGCCATCAACATCAGATGCCATTAGCTGATAATACACTTCCCCAGGAATCAGTTGTGCCAGTTGTTTAAGGGTTTGCTCAGGAGATAACTCGCTTTTTGCCAAAAGTGTCGGATTAGTAGTAATTCCCGCTATCCATCCGAACTTGCTCGCCCGTGCGGCTTCCGCTACAATTGCAGTATCAACATAAATTGCCATCGGCTCTACACCTTCAGTTTGTTAATATTTCCCAGATGGTTGCTTGCAGATTGATATAAATCCGAGCGAAATTAATTGTTAATCTTTAACACTATCAGAATCTCGGAAATATTACTGTTCAGTAAATATAACACTTCAGTGATGTGCATCATCGGTAGTGCGTGAGTTTTTAATTTAACAGGACTTAGGCTCCGAAATCCCGTTTCTTACAAAAAATTGGTGGAGGACGACCTATCTGTGAATAAATCGGCTTTATGAGGAAAATTGGCTAAGTGCTATTTAAGATAGCTAACCACTGAAATCAAAAATTTTAAGTCAGTTGGTAACTGCGATTGTCGGGTAAGGAAAAGTTGACTCCCCAAATCCCGGATACAAATAAATTACATTTGTATTAAAGGTTATGTATGCAATAACTCCAGGAGGTGACTCAGAAAATGACCGAAGAAAAAAATCAGCAGCCACAAGTCAGCCTTGAGACATCTTCTGAACAACCTCAGTTGGAAAACTCAGCAGAAACCGCTGAAGAATTGTCGATAAATCTTAAGTCTGAAACTCTGTCTCAAGCGTTTGAAAATAACGCCGAAGACCGTTTGAAGGCTCTAGGCCGCTTAATGATGGTGAGCCTAACTTGGTCGCTGGCGGGGCTTTCCAAACGCGAGTAAGTTATGGAACACTATGGCCACGGGCGAGTTATGATTGGTGAGTTGTGTCGGGACTTTTGTTTAACTCAAAACTTACAACTTCCGGACTTACATGAGATCCGGTTAGTTGTAAGAAAACCCGTTTTTAGTGAAAACTTTAGTCCTTAAAGCAAGGACTAAAGTTTTCAACACAGCAGTCATAACTTTTATTTGATTCCTTCAAACGGCCCCAAAAAAGTCGGTTTCGGACGGGTAACGCGCACTTCCCACAGGGCTTTGATGACTGCCCAAAATTCGCGGAAACTGTAGCGAATCATGCCCTTTTGGCGAAATTTGCCCCAATCCGGCGTTCCTAAACCGATCGCCTCTACGCCCAACTGGCTGCAGGTATAAACCGCGCGGGCTAAGTGAAAGTTTTGGGTAACTAAAACAGCCTGCGTTATGCCAAAAATCTCTTTCGCCCGGTAGCAACTTTCATAGGTGCTAAATCTGGCATAATCGAGAATGATATTATTAATCGGTACGCCCTGTGCTTCGGCGTACTCCTGCATAGCTTTGACTTCGTTGTAATCGGCGCTGCGATTGTCTCCTGTCATCAAAAGTTTGTCCACTCGCCCCGCTTTGTACAAATCGACGGCTGCTTGCACTCGAGCGGCTAACATTGGGGTTGGAGTGCCGTCTTCCCAAACTCCGGCACCGAAAACAATGGTAATTGGTTCGGCGGGAACCTTAGCTACATCGGTACGCCGGTAGTTGCTTGTAACTAGCCTGACGTAGTAGTTGAGGCCTAGGGGTGCGATCGCTGAGGTTAATATTAACAGCCCGATGGCAAGGCGCCAGGGAAATATAAAAGATTTAGGCAACATAAATTCAAGTTAACTTCCTATATAATTACACAAACAGGCATCTTCGCGGGTCTAAAAATTGTCTAGTTACCGAATTTACATTATATTGACAAAAATATGATTCAACCACAGCAAAACTTTGAATTGCTGGAATCACTTTTATGGGAGCCCAAAAACGGCTATTTTTTGCTAGACAAACATCTTCAAAGATTAGAGCTATCCGCTGATTATTTTAATTTCCCCCTATCACTAACAGAAGCAAGCAAAGCTTTACAAGCATTAAGTATGACTTGCGGGTCAGTCAAACAAAAAATACGGTTAACAATATCTTGTGAGGGAAACATAACATTACAAGCTCAGACACTAGATAGCGGTATCTTAAAAATCGGTGCATCTGTGGGAATTGCCCGCAAACCGATCGATTCTCAAAACCCATTTCTTTACCACAAGACAACTTACCGATTGCCTTATACAATGGCTTTGGAGTCGCAGCCCCAATATCAGGATGTCTTTCTGTGGAATCAAGATGGAGTTATCACCGAGTCCACGATCGCCAATATCGTGATTGATATACCCGCAGGTCTAATCACACCTCCCGTCAAGTGCGGTTTATTACCGGGGACATTTCGTTCTCAACTTTTAGAGGAGGGAAAAATCCGAGAAGAATTAATTACCTTAGATGATTTGCACAGTACCCAAACTCTATTTCTCATTAACTCCGTTAGGGGTTGGATACGCCTTAAAAAAGACGCAAACCGAGATGTTTGGAAAGTTGTCAGTAATGGCTAAAATAACGCTTTCAATCGATTTTAGTAGGGTGCGGACGGGTGCATCTCACTTTGGCTAATATGTCAAAAAAGGGTTAAAACTGATATCTTGCACCAATGTCATTAAGCCTCTAACAGCTAGGTTTTGGGCGATCGCATCAACGGAAAATCAAGGGTTGTGGTCGGTTCTTGAGAATGGTGCAACATCTCAGTTAAAATAAAAAAGCTAGTAAAATCGTCAAATAAAGATGAGGTCAAAAAAATGACACTTTCAGACCAACAACAGCTAAAAGCCCAATTAAAAGCGGCAGCAGAAATTGTTTACATAAATACAGATCCACTCCAGTTAAAAAGTTTTGAAAGTATAGAAAAATCGGTGCGTCAGAAAATGTTAAAAGAAGTGGAGCCAGAACTAGGTAGCTTTTTTTTTCAGCAGTATCAGGAATTCAAACAGGAAAACCCCGAAAAATAAAATCAATAGTCGGCTCCATCGACATTACAGACAATTCTTTCAAAATATTTTGGCTTGAAAGCATATAGTCAATTTAGTCCACTGATGGAAAAATGTTGTCTTTTAATCAGTGCCAACGAATCTTATCAAATGGCAGAAAAAGATTTGGAAAAATTTACGGGTATCAAGATTTCTCACAGTACATTACATAGATTAGTCAAGAGACAATAATTTGAATTGCCTACATCTAAACAAGGAGTCCAAGAAATTACATTGGATGGCGGTAAAGTCAGGGTACGCAACGAAACCCAGGACGAGGGGTGTTACTGGAAAGACTATAAAGCCGTATGTTTAGATAATGTTTATTCGGGAGCCTTTTTTCAAAATAATCAAGATTTAATTGATTGGACTAATAGCCAAAAATTACTACACGCTATGTATTGCCTAGGATATGGCTATGCCGGTATTTGGAACATAGTTAAAGAAATTGGAGAGAATGAACAAAGACAAGAAATCTTAGATTGGTATCATCTGAAAGAAAATCTATACAAGGTAGGGGGTTCAATAAAACGATTAAAATCAGCAGAAACTATGTTGTGGCAAGGCAAAGTTGATGAATTTATAAATTTATTTAAAAACTTTAAATGTCTAGCATTTAAGGCTCTTCCGTAGTTACCGCTGCTCATTTTTTAGGAAAATGCCAAAAAAGTAATGCCCGTATTTCAAAATTTATCAAATTTCTAAATCCAAAACCACACCTTTTTAAAAGCTTTAATTTAGTATTAATTCCCTCTACTATCCCATTATATCATGGTCAATCGACCGGACATGATATGATTTACATTCTGGGCATTGCATAAATTATTCCTCCTATTCATACTCTAACTCAGCAACGCCATTTAATCTTCTCCCTCTTGAGTTTTTGAGTAACAGCTTGCCGGATATTTAGGGCTTGCTGAATAATCGATCGCAAACTATGAATAGGAGCGACCGATATATTCAAACTCAACTAAAGATA
>NZ_JAUBQW010000210.1:0-7026 GCF_036701485.1 Microcoleus sp. Pol11C3
CTATCCTTGCTCTTCGCTGTGCTTATCTCAACGGTCAACTTTCAATTTGATGTATTTGCCAAAGTGAGATGCACCCAGTCAAATTTACGAGGAAGTGGTAGGATATCTCAAACGCAGTGCCAAAAAAGAGGCTGAATCTCAAAAGAACTCCAAAAGCCGTAGTCACCGCCTCAATTTCTATAATTAAATCTCTCCGTCCTTATAAATCAAGTCTTTTAGTCAATCTAAACTCATCTAGTTGAGAGCAAGATGCTATCTCGTCCGACTTACGAAAGCCCCTAGTGACAGCTTCGCGAAAGCCAGGCCAACCTATTGTTTTTAAACTCAGCCAGGAAGAAAATGTTATCCCATGCTAACCAATCTCCAAAAAACCCAACTTTCTGAACCGCCCCTTCCGCAATCACCTGAGAAAGCTTCTCCAACCAAAGTTTTGCGGTTGAATAAGTTTCCCCTCCGTACGGTTCTAATTATTCCCTTCATTATTCCTATCCTTGCTTCAACGGGGTTGGTAGGATGGCTGTCTTTTCGTAATGCACAGAAGGCGATCGATGACTTAGCGAAACAGTTAAATAGTGAGATTAGTAGCCGCATAGAACAACAGGTCTTGGCCTATCTAAACAAACCCTATGATGTATTACAAACCACTTATGCAGGCGTCCAAAGTGGCAATCTCAATCTCGACGAATTTGACGGATTGAGGCGCTATTTCTGGCAAGTGGTGCAAAGTGAATTGGCAAATTATCCCTCCTTTGGAAATGAACAGGGTGAGTTTGTCGGAGTTGAACGTTTGGAGAATGGAACTTTTCAGCTCAAAATAAGGACAAACGCCACCGCACCCGAGCGAGAAACATATGAGCTAGACGATGAGGGCAATCCAAAAAAATTCCTGAAAAGTTCAAAATATGATCCCCGGGAACGACCCTGGTATAAAGCCGCCAAGCAGGCTGGTAAATCCTCTTCGAGTCCCATTTTTCCAGCCTTCTCTCGCCAGAATACCTCTCTGGAGGTTGCGTCAGTCAAGCCCATTTACGACTCAAAGGGGCAGCTTTTGGGTGTTCTATGTATGAACATTACCTTGGTGCGAATCACTCAATTTATTGAAAAGCTATACATCAGCCCGAATGGCCAAAGTTTCATCATTGAGCGCTCAGGCGATTTAGTCGCTAGCTCAACCATTCCGCAGCCGTTTAAAGTAATTGGTCAGGAGAACGATCGCAAAATCGAGCGTATTCCGGCAGATAAAAGTTCAAATGCTACCCTGAAAGCGACTGCTCAGCATTTACTTGAACGTTTTGGTAACTTTAAGGCTATCAATGGCAGCAAACAGTTGAAAGCTCAGATTAATGGGGCCTGGCACTATATTCAAGTATTACCTATTCAAGATGGCCGGGGAATTGATTGGTTGGCAGTGGTCGTTGTTCCTGAAAACGACTTCATGGCTAGAATCAATGCCAACACACATACTACAATTCTACTGTGCTTGTTGACTTTTGCTGGAGGGACGGTGATTATAATTCTGACTGCTAGTTCAGTGACTCGTCCCATTCTTAAACTGACTAAAGCCTCAAAAGAAATTGCTGCTGGTAATCTCGACAAGCGAGTAGACATTACTAACTTTATTGAAATCAAGGAAATTGATACACTGGAAAATTCCTTCAACAGCATGGCATGGCAACTGAAGGAATCGTTTGAAACGTTAGAAGATAAAGTTAAAGAACGCACGGCGGAACTGGCAAGCGCCAATGACGAAATTATTACCCTCAACAAGAGACTTAAGGAAGACAATCTCCGCATGGGTGCTGAATTGGATATCGTGCGTCAAATGCAGCAAATGATTCTGCCCAATGCTTCTGAACTGGAAATTGAAGGACTTGATATTGCCGCATACATGGAGGCTGCCGATGAAGTCGGCGGCGACTACTATGATGTTTTAAACACCGATGGCGTTGTCACTCTTGGCATCGGCGATGTCACTGGACATGGACTCGAAAGTGGCATCCTGATGCTGATGGCGCAAACCGCCGTTCGTACCCTCAATGAGATCCGCGAACTAGATCCGGTGTTGTTTCTAGATGTAATCAACCGCACGCTCTACAAAAACGTCCAGCGGATGAACTCCGAGAAAAGTCTCACCCTAGCGATTTTAAATTACTCCGAAGGACAAGTCAGCATCAGTGGTCAGCATGAAGAAACAATCATTGTGCGAAACGGTGGACAGGTTGAGCGAATAGACACGATGGATTTAGGTTTTCCGATTGCTCTTGATGATGACATTGCTGAGTTCATCAGTCATATTTCAATGGAGCTACACCCAGGAGATGGTATAGTGCTATATACCGATGGTATTCCCGAAGCAAAAGACATTAACAAAAAACAATATGGCGTGGAGGCGATGTGTGAAGTCATTAGCCAAAACTGGCATTTGTCTGCTGAAGAAATCAAGCAAGCGGTGATTGACGATTTACGGCGATATATCGGCACTCAAAAAGTATTTGATGATATTACGCTGTTGGTTGTGAAGCGGACGAAATTAGGCGTAGAAGAAAAGTTACAGGCTCAAGCAGCCACATTGGTTTAGAGCGATCGCCAATACAAGAGAAAAAATAAACTTATGACATTAAACTGGAAATGGTCGTCGGGGCGCTCGCATTAACCGTCAAATTTACGAGGAGGTGGTGCGATTTCTCAAAGGCAGCCTCTCCACAGAGCCTGAATCTCAATAGAAACCCAAAGCTATAGTCAATGTCTAAATTCCTATGATTAAATATATCGGTTGCTTTTCAATAACAGCTAAAATTAGGATGTCCAATTTATTCTAAATTATGAGATTTACCAAGTTTTTTTATTTTTAATAAAACATCAGTATTTTTAGGATTTTCACTTAGAAGTCAGTGCCTGCGGAATTTAAATTCAGCGCTAACAACTTACAGTATGTGTGAAATCATATTTTGCATCAATGTCAAAAAAGGGATCGATCGCTCATCCCCCCAGCGATCGATCCCTTTTTTGACATTAGTGCTATCGTTCAATCAAAACTACTCACCCAAAGTCTTTCTACATAGCGTAAGGCGCGCCGAGGCGCACCCTACCCGATATATGCAAGGGTAATTCCTATTCTTATCCAAGCTTTTTCTGATCTCAAACAGCTTTGTTCTATTTTTTCTTTGAATCAGAAACATCAGCAATCAAATCGTCTTTATCAACTTTCGGTACAAAATCAGGGCGTTCTTTGGATTCCCAACCAGGGGGACGCTTGGAGTTATACCAGGCGATCGAGCCTATCGTAACTGCGGCAATAAAGCCAGCAACAAGAACTGCTATTGGAGTCGTCAAGCTGACACTTGATTCCGGCACGGGCTGCTGCATCAGCAGATCAATCATTACTCGCTTGATGGGTGCAACAAGAACAGCCATGGGAGTGGTCAAGCTGAGATCTATCATTAGGCTAAATCCTTATTTACTCTACTTTTACATTATCTTAAGTGCTAATGCCGTTTTGTTGATATATCTGAAGACAGAAAAAGTGACAGAATTGCCGTCATAATGGTTAGAGGTTGAAAATAGGAGAGCTGATTTTATGCCGTTGGGGACAATAGCATTGCTGTTGGCTGCCAGTTTCAGCCTGGGTGCTTTACCGCTAACGGGATGGGCGGTGCGAGTGTTTACCCGCCGAGATTTGAGGGTGCTGGGTACGGGGAATGTGGGCGTGTCTGCTGCTTTCATTCACGGGGGGAAATTAGCTGGAATTGCTGCGGTGTTGGCGGAAATTGCCAGGGGTATTGTACCGGTTTTGGCGGGGCGATTTTGTTTCCCCGATACACCTGCGATCGCACTTGCCCTGTTAATTCCGCTAGTTGCGGGCAGATATGCGATCGCCCGGGGTGGAGGCGTGACCAACGCTGTTTGGGGTCTTTTGGTATTTTCGCCGCCGATGGCTGTATCATCGGGCATTTGGGGGCTGCTGGTGTGGGGTTTGGCACAGCGGTGGTGGGGTGAGGGCGATCGGGCGAGACTCTTTGCTTCCCGTTGCGGGTGTCTGTGTACCCCAATCTGGGTTTTGGTGTGGCGACAATCTATGCCCGAATTTTTAGCAGCAGCAGGATTAGCTTTGTTGCTAGCAGCAATTAATCTCAGTCAGGGTGATGATAGGGCTTTATCTAAATCAGAGCAATTGTTTTCTCTAGATGACTCCTTAGATGCTGCAATTTGCGGCGATAAAGCTGCTAAATTGTCTCAACTGAAACGCGCAGGTTTTAACGTACCCGCTGGTTTTGTATTGTCATCGAAGGAAGAAGGAAGTTCGGCAACGGATTCTGTAACGGATGTAACGGATCGAAGTAAGAAGGAAGAAGTCCGACGGAAGAAGAAAGAAGGAAGAGGGGAAAAGAAAAATGCCGAGCATTTGTCAAGTATTGATGTTTTAATCCAAAATCTAAAATCCAAAATCCAAAATCGAATGATAGTCCGTTCTTCTGCTGCGGGAGAAGATGGCGATACCAGTTCCGCCGCCGGACAATATCAAACTATTGGCCCTGTTTTCACTGAAGCAGAATTGATCGACGGCATTAATCGCTGCCGCCAGTCTTATTGGACTTCCGAAGCTGTTGCTTACCGCCGCCAACGACAACTCCCCGATACCCAAATGGCTGTATTGATTCAGCCTTACATTGACAGCCAAGTTGCGGGAGTCATGTTCAGTCGCAATCCTTTAGATGGCGGTTCCCAAATTATTATTGAAGCTCTGCCGGGAGGTGCTGAATCTGTTGTCGGCGGACAAGTTACTCCGGTTCATTTGGAAATTGATTTTAGTACACCTGAAATTTTAGAAAAACAATTAAGCGGACTTGAAACTAATTCAATTATTGATAAACAAGTTATAGCAGAATTAGTCAAACAAGCGCAAGCTATCGAAGCATTTTTTCACGGAATTCCGCAGGATATTGAGTGGAGTTGGGACGGGGAAAAAGTTTGGATTTTGCAAAGCCGCCCAATTACTAATTTGCAGCCTTTTTGGACGCGAACTATTGCAGCCGAAGTGATTCCCGGTGCAATTCGTCCCCTAACCTGGTCGATTAATCGGCCGCTGACTTGCGGGGTTTGGGGAGAGATTTTTCAGGTGGTTTTGGGCGATCGCGCCAGTGGCTTAAACTTTAATGAAACGGCTACTTTGCTGGGTTCTCACGCCTATTTTAATGCGACTTTGTTGGGCGAAATCTTTCGGATGATGGGATTGCCGGAGCAGGGTTTGGAATTTTTGCTGAGAGGGCAAAAGATGGGCAAGCCACCTTTGGGGAAGATTTTGCCTTCTTTGCCGGGTTTGTGGCGTTTGGTGCAGCGGGAGAGGGCCCTGAATGCAGAATTTAAATGCGATCGCACTTCTATTTTCCTCCCGGCACTGCAAACTCTGGATCAGGAAGAAGGAAGTTCGGCAACGGATTATGTTACGGATGTAACGGATGTCAAGAAGTTCGGCAACGAGCAATGTACGGGATTTAACGGATTGATGTCGCAGAATGAGCGAGAAGACTATCAATATTTGTCAGACTTGTTGGAGAGATCGGAGCAAATTCAGGAGTGGCTGAAACCGATTACTTACTACAATATATTAGGGCCGATCGGGCTGGCTATTCGCAAGGCAATTTTTCGCGTTAATGATGATTTGCTGGCTAATGACAGCGCTCCTGAAATTGCTTCTGTGCGAGCTTTACAGCAGTTGACTAAGAAATTGCGGCAAGCTGCTGTTTCGCAGGCTGACGAAACTGTTTCAGTCGCAAATTTAGCACAGACCTTTGCGGAAACTCCGGCTTTACAAGCAGAATTTGAAAAGTGGCTTGATATTTACGGATATTTGAGCGAAGTGGGAACTGATATTGCTGTTCCTACTTGGCGAGAACAACCGGAAGTTTACCAAAAACTCCTAATAACTATGGCTCAAAAACCTGCCACCACTAATTTAGTCGAAAAGCGGAAATTAAGCTTGACTTTTTGGCAGAAGTGGCGGTTAGATAAATGTCAGGAAAGAGCGCTCGTCAAAAACGAAATTAGCGAAATTTACGCGCGGTTGTTGGCTCACCTACGCTGGACTTTTTTGGAGATTGAAGCTTGCGGATTGGCAATGCAGGTGTTTCAGGAAAGCGGGGATATTTTTTATCTGGAATTTGGGGAAATTCAGCAGTGGATTCGTAGCGGTGCGAGTGTTTGGTTTAAGGATACAATTAGGGAAAGGCGCGATCGCCTGGTAGCCGATCGCGATCGTGCGATTCCCCCCGTCGTCTACGGCAATTTGCTGCCAAATTCTCAGACAAGGGCGATCGAACTTGCAACATCCGCAACTAATATCATCCAGGGAATTCCAGCAAGTATTGGTCGTGTCGAAGGCTTTGTCAAGATTTGCCGCACCGCGAGTACGGATTTAGGAGAAAATGCGATCGCAGTAGTTCCTTACACCGATGCAGGTTGGGCACCCCTGCTATTAGGAGCAACAGCAATTATCGCCGAAGTTGGCGGCCAACTATCTCACGGAGCAATCATTGCTCGCGAGTACAAAATTCCCGCAGTTATGAATATTGCTGAAGCTACAACTCGCTTGCGGGACGGTCAAAAAGTACGAGTAGACGGGTATCTCGGCACTGTAGAATTGCTCGAATAATTAGCAACAGGCTTTCCTGCCTGTTCCACAAAGAGTTGATTTCTTGTGGAAAAGGCATCTTGCGGAACGGGCAAGATGCCTTTTCCACAATAAAATTGAGTTGTGTGGAACGGGCATCTTGCCCGTTCTTGAAAATGGTGAAAGATGTAAGCTCAAACCAATAATCTCGTAAACCCACCCCGACTTTCCTAAGCCTCTAAGAAATGCTGGACAACATAGTTCCCCACTTTTCTACCCGCACTCAAACCATTTTCGCGGTAGTTTAGCCTAAAAAATGATTGCAGCTAAAAGTAGCCGCCTTTAAATAGGGCTTGCTGAATATATCGATCGCACTTGAGGTAGCCTGGGTTTTGAGCGCGCGATCGAGAATAAAGTGC
>NZ_JAUBQW010000211.1:0-6718 GCF_036701485.1 Microcoleus sp. Pol11C3
TCCTTATTTTTTTACCTTACCATTCTCTCAAACCTTTGTCCTGTTTAGACTAGAGGTGCCTTGTCACCCGCTAAGCAGTCCGCCAGGGACTTAAGTCCCTGCCTCAAAGCTGAAGTCCTCTGAAGAGGACTAAAGAAATTATCAGTCCTCTTTAGAGGACTTGAGCTATTAGACAGGGGTTTTAACCCTGGCGGACTGTCGGTTTAACGTGCTTTTTGACACGAATCAACACTGTTATGTCCTTACCAAGTTCCTACTTGCGTCCTTCAAAAATTATGACTTACACTCAACCGCAAATTAAACCCCAAGACGTAAAAGTTAAAATCCTGCTCACCGGCGGACATCAGTGCACCGTCACGCTCAAATCTGATACACCATTATTGCACAGCCTTGTCAAAACATTAGTCGATCGCACCCAACAAACACCCGGTTTTTCCACCTTATTTCAAATCCCTATAGACGGAGGTCGTTCCGCCCTTTCTTTTCCCGGCGAAAACCTAGTCGGATTAGTCACAGAACCCCCAATTTACTTACAGGAACTGCAACCGCAACAACCTGCAACTCCCGTAGAAATTCCCGCCACAGAAATTCCTGCCCCTGCGCCACCTGTAAATGACGATTTAATATCTCGCTACGCCCAAATAGACAACTTTTTGACACCCGCAGAAAAGAACAAACTCATTAAATATGTCTTAGCAAAAGAATCAGAATTTGTGAGTACCAGCACCTCAACCAATGCCGAAGATTACCGCCGTTCGATGGTACTCCACTCGTTCCCCGAATTTTCGGAACTGATGGTTAATCGCATCAAAGCAATTCTCCCCGACGTGCTGCGCCAATTAAATATTCCCTCATTTCCGCTTGGTGAAATAGAAGCTCAGTTAACCATGCACAACGACAACAACTTTTACAAACTTCACAACGACAGCGGCTCGCCAGATACGGCCAGCCGATTTTTTACTTATGTTTACTATTTCAATCGAGAACCAAAAGCTTTTTCAGGTGGGGAATTGCAGATTTATGACAGCAAAATCGAGAACAATTTTTATGTGGCGGACGAGACATTCAGAACCGTTGAGCCTCGTAATAACAGCATTGTATTTTTTCTGAGTCGCTATATGCACGAAGTTTTGCGAGTTAGCTGTCCCTCGAAAGCTTTTGCTGATAGCCGCTTTACTATTAACGGCTGGGTACGCAAAGCAAATTGAGACAAGATTTGCTACAAACAGTGCGAGCGATACGGGAGCATCCCTATTTGGTAAAAAGCGTTTCTTATGAGTGCGAGCTTAATATCTCCCTCGCTTCCTGATATATAAGACCTCTTGCACTCATTCGCAAAGTCTCTTGAAAAGCATCTGCGTTAATCTGCCTTTCATCTGCGGTTGATCGGCTCTATCAAAGATTTATGCAAGAGGTTTATTTTTAGCTAACTCTCCGGCTCGCACTCCTATAAAACTAATTGGAATGCTCCCATATTTACTCCAGTGCGCCAGCACTTTTGAGCAATTTTACCACAGTGGAATAACCCTTAAACTCAGCCAGCATTAAAGCTGTATAATTTCCCGGATTTTTGTGGTTTAGTTCTGCACCAGCAGTAATTAAAATTTTTACGGCATCAGCATAACCCCGATGTGCGGCCCACATTAAAGCAGTTGCGCCCGAATCATCCAGCAAGTTGACATCGGCACCTTTTTCCACTAATAATTGGACGATCGCCACATAACCTCGATCGCACGCCTTCATTAAAGCCGTTTTCCCCAAATCCGCCGGGACATTGGGATCAGCACCGCCGTCAAGCAAAGCCTTCACCGTCTCGGTATGTCCATGAAACGCAGCCAGCGTCAAAGCCGTCTCCCCAAAGTTTTTAGCATTCAGATAATCAGCGGGATTTGAGTTTACTTTTTGCAGCAAAGCCGATACGATCGCACTATGGCCGTGAACAGCCGCCACGAGTAAAGGCGTATCGCCCAACCGATTTCTAGAACCGACACTAGCACCTCGGTTTAACAGCAATTCCACCACATCTTCGCAGCCTTCAACCACGGCAAAATTCAAAGCAGTTTCATCATCTTTATCCTTAGCGTTGATATCCGCGCCAGCATCGAGTAGAATATGTGCGATCGGCGCATTTCCTCCAGCAGCCGCGGCCATCAAAGCCGTGCCCCCATCTCCATTTTTCACATTCGCATTAGCACCCGCACCAAGCAAAGCTCGCACCGCATCAGTATTGCCCGAATCCGCAGCCAAAGTTAAAGCAGTTTCGCCGTCTTTGTCGCGAGTTTCAACATCAGCACCAGCAGCCAACAGCGCCTCGACAACAGCCAAATTTCCCACCGTCGCAGCTTGCATCAAAGCAGTTTTGCTTTCTATATTTTTAACATTAGCATCGGCCCCACAATTGAGCAAAATTCGCACAATTTCAGCGCTACCTTGACGGACAGCTAAAAACAGCATAGAATTGTCAGCAACAGCACCTGCATCTGCCAAAGCTTTGACAACCGCTTCGTGACCCGATAAAGCAGCTATTTTCAAAGCCGAATCCCCATCTTTATCTCGGACATTTACATCAGCATTACCATCAAGTAACATCCGCACAACATTGATATCTCCTTTGAGAGAAGCCGCCATCAAAGCTGTACTACCATCATCATTTTTAGCATTAACATCAGCGCCAGCAGCCAGCAACAGCCGCACAGAGTCAGCCTGTTTGTGAGCCGCCGCCAGCATCAAAGCAGTCAGCCCAAAACGCCTGCTCACATGGTTGACATTAGCGTCATTGTTTAGTAGAATCCGCACGATTTCTGTATAGCCCTTTTGGGCAGCAAACATCAAAGCCGTCGTCCCCTCAGAGTCTTTGGCGTTAGCGTTAACACCCTTAGCTAGTAAAGCTTGGACGTGAATAATGTTGCCAGTCTTGGCGGCTTGGATTAATACAGTGTCTTGTTTAGTGGCAGTCATAATAGCCTCTCATCCCGTATGTTTTTACCATCACATGAGACGGACTGACTGGTATGCTAAGTTTTATGAAGTATGTTTGCTAATCCTCAGAACACTATGAATCTCGAAATTCCTCAGTCAGTGAAAGTTTGGAGCCAATTCATCCACCCAATTTTAATGTGGGTACTGCTGGCCATCTCATTGTATGCTTTGTATCTCGGCATTCAAATCCGACGTACCAGAAGCGCAGAAGGCGAAGTCAAAAAAGAGTTAATTAAGGGCAAATTCAACATCAAGCACCACCAGATGGGTTCTTTGCTACTAGCGTTGATGGTAACGGGTGCAGTGGGCGGAATGGCCGTCACCTACATCAACAACGGCAAACTATTTGTCGGCCCGCACTTGCTAGCAGGGTTGGGAATGATGGCAATAATTGCGATCGCAGCCTCGCTGACTCCTTTGATGCAAAAAGGCAATGATTTGGCCAGAAATACTCACATCTTTCTGAATATTGTGCTGTTGGGGCTATTTGGCTGGCAAGCGGTATCAGGCGTGGAAATCCTGCAAAGAATTATCAGCAAAATGTGAGGATTTGGGTAAGATTGCTAATTGCTAATTGCCTTGGGGCGATTAGTGATTAGCCATTAAATTGTCATATTCGTTAAATTGGAGCGCCGAGCGTTCGACCTTTATTTGTATATATTTGCCTGATTCTTCATACTTTGGAATGATTATGTAGATTCGCTATTTCTTACTGGTTCGGTACGCTTGATGCGGATCGCTAGGGCTTTCAGGACGAACATACTCAAGCTGACCGCTACCGATCAGACGGTTGAGATAGTTCCTTCGCAGGTAAACTTGACTGCGGTCAAGAATAGCAGCAAGGTCTGAAGAGGATAACTCGCGCCATTGGCAAAGCATCAGAATTACGGAGTCTACTTTTTGCGGGTCCTTGGTTCGTTCTCCTAGTCCCTTAACAGCGTTCCTCAAATTGTCTGGCATCTGATCTAAGTAATTTGGCTCAGAATCCTTATCTATAGGGCTACCCGCTAGATTAGGGTTGTCTTGGGCCACTAACCCGCTAGATAAGCTGTTATCTACAGGGCTACTCGCTAGATAAGGACTATCTTGTGCAGCTAGTCCGCTAGGTAAGTCTTCCCCTAAAATATTTGGGCTGAGGGTATAGTAAGTTGCGGAGCCTTTTCCGTTCTGTACCAGTAAGCCCCTATCCCGCAGATGTCTTAAGCGTCCGCTAGCTGTTAGCGTGTCTACGCAATTGATAGAGCGGTATATAAAGTTACTTATTCCGCCAATTTCCCTAACTATAATTAGCGCTCTTGCTTCATCATCATTAAGATAATAATCCTTAAATTGTGCTAACCATTCCACATCTTCAGGGCTTAACAGATGATGAACTAAGAGTTTAACAGTGAAACTATCTTTCTCTGAAATTGATTCAAATAAAGGAATCGTTAGATTTGCCCTGTGCATTTCATCAATCATAACGCGGATGCCTGTACCCTTTGTCTCTGCAATACCTACGTCATGCAAAACAGCAGCTATTTTTTCGTTGCGGGTAATGGAACCTGGTTCGCCCAGACAATCGAAAGGCTTTAGGGAATAACCTGGATTACGAATTTCAAGGCGATTGGAAAACCTAATTACTTGTACTGGTTGGCGTGTACGATAATTACGGTGCATGAGAGAATTGACTATCGCTTCCCTAATAACTGTTCGCGGAATCAAAGGTACTTCTTGGCGGTAAATGTTGTTATCTCCCAGGGTAAAGGCTTTTGGAATATCGTTTAACACAAGGCTGATTAGCCTAGGTATTGATAGTAATAACGGGTCAATAATTTCAACAGTTTGATAACGATTATTTGGATCGGGAACCCACTCACGTCCTTCTACTATGATGTAGTCTATACGGCTCATAGGGAAGTAACGCCGTAAAGATGTTGCCTTTCCAAATAAAAGAAGTCCGCCAATTGTCGCGCAAATTTGTCCTTGATGCTTAGTTGTAGCGGCTACAGAATAGAGTAAATCAGACTCAGTGTAATTGAGTTCTGCAGCGCTGGGATTGACATTACTTCTGATACGTCTATACTCTGCGATCGCCTGCGGGTCAAAATCATCTAAACTAGACTCAGGTACAGGGGTTTCATCGAAAGTGCGGTGCTGACGTAACTGGTACAAAAGAGCAATATCCTCATCCGTACAATGTTGGTCTGTTGGCCCTATGCGGCGAAAAGCACCTTTGGGAAGGCCTTTGCTCTTTATATAAACAGGCTTTTCATGGGGTTGAGCTTCTGGAATGAAAGCTAAGATTACATTCTTGCCATTGTGACTAATAACCTCAATCTGAGGACGAATTGCCACATTAAACATCTCCCGGCATTGATTAGCAAGATTAGATTGACTTTGGTCGGGGTCAGGAACTCCGGTTATTTGGTACTCATTAGCCGATTCATCATCCGATCTTTCTACTCCGAGTATGAGATAGCCACCTCCACGCCCCGGTTCATTGGCAAAAGCTGAAACGGTTTCCATCATACTTTTGCCAATGTCAGATGCGCGTTTGGCTTCTATCAAAACTGATTCGTCATGGCTTGATAGTTTTTCCCAAAGTTCACCAAAACTTAATTCTTTCATAAGATTATGCCAAGACTCTGAACTTATTAGTTTAGCATCAAAATTTTACTTACTTGGTTAGGTTACTTCATGTTATTTCATCGTATACCGCCAACGCCGCTAAATCAGACCGATACTAATAAAGACTCCGCCCTACCTCGAATCAAAAATCCTTTTTCCGTCGCCGTAAACCTTTATATCCGGGTTAAGCTAACATTTTTGTTGTTAGTCTAGGTTTGGAGAAACCTGCAACTTTAGCCGTAGCAGATGCGATGCTCGCACACAAAGTTCTTACCGAGCGTAGCATCCGCCAGCTACTCAGCGAGAATTACAAATTTCTTAATCGAGAACGGCCACTAAAACACTCCTCATCCCATGAACCTCAAAAGACCCACAGAGTATTTGCTTTCAATCTATTCGGAGAATCCGAGTTAGGTCAATATATTGACAGATTACTGGCGAAAGAGATTGTTACGATCGCACAAAAAAACCAAGCTGGTAGCCGGGACAAAACTCTGTCATAACTGACAAACAACTTGTTACGGTAGAAATTAAAAAAGGCGGCACCCAGATTTGAACTGGGGGTGGAGGTTTTGCAGACCTCTGCCTTACCACTTGGCTATGCCGCCGTCACGTCTGAAATTTGACGTTTTCTTATAGTACACCAAATCTCGAAAATTTTAACATACCTGTCAAAAATTTCGTGAAGCGCAGCTATCCCGATCGCGCGCGCGTTCCCCAAGGGTAGGGAATCGCCCTTTTTTCCCATATCCCCAAAACCCTTGTGGGAAGGTAATCTAGAACTATAGCAACGACCCGCAACACCAGCCATGACACCAGTTTCTCCCCTACTCGTCGCCCAAATCACCGACACTCACTTGTTTGCAGAGATCGATCGAGAATGGCAAGGCCTCTCAACCGCCCGCACCCTGCAAGCAGTTCTTGATCGCCTGCAACAGATACAGCCGCCGCCCGACTTACTCCTACTCACAGGCGACTTGTCCCAAGACGAAACACCAGAATCCTACCAGCGCCTAGTCTCCCTCATCGCCCCCCTCGGAATACCCGCCTACTGGCTTAGCGGGTGACAAGGCACCTCTAGTCTAAACAGGACAAAGGTTTGAGAGAATGGTAAGGTAAAAAAATAAGG
>NZ_JAUBQW010000212.1:0-6628 GCF_036701485.1 Microcoleus sp. Pol11C3
TAGATAGTCTAGATGGAAGCTCATAACGGTAAATGTATTATTAGGTACATTTTACACCATAAACTCAGGAGAGCCGAATCAACTCTGGATAGGAACCCAACAACTCATCGCCACTCAAACTATCCGTTTCCTCCTGCGGACTCCAAATCAACTCAAAAATCAGCAAATTCTCGGCAGGAGTCGCCGCCGATTTCTCTAACGCTATTTTCAATTTTCCAATATCTAGAATGTCTCCAAACAGCGGTCTGACCTCCTCGGTTCCTATCAAAAACGTCACTACAATATACTCTCCAGGTTCTGAATTTGCCACACTGACAGACTGTCTGTGGCAGATGTCGCCGTTAACAAAACTCTGAGTTTCTACACTTAACTTGCTGCGTTCTTGAAGCGAGAGTTGATTGAATATTTGCGCCGCTTCCTCCCGACTCGCAAATATCTGGGAACTCGCGCAAACGTGAGTCCAATTTTCGCGTACACGTAAAACAATTAAAACAGATTCTAGCAAAAATTCTGCCCTGTCTGTTGCACTTTCTACATCACAACTTAAAGTCAATTCGGTTAGCTGACTTTGAACTCCTGGGCAAGAGCCAACTAACATTGCAACTTGCAACTTGCTGACCGCAAAAATAGGTTTTTTATTTTGAGCTCTCGACTGGGGCCGATAATAGTAAATACAGTAAGCGATTAACGCTACACCCCCTGCCGAAAAAAACAGCCAAAACCAAAACAATTTCCAATCCTCAGATGATGGGGAATTCGGAGCGTTGTCAGAGGTGTTTTCAGTGGGAATTGGTGCTGGATTAATTACTGGCTGTTGATTATAATCAGTATTTTGCTGACTGTTACCGGAATTGTCTGAAGAGGGCGTTCCGAGTTGGCGATCGCCCGAATTATCACTGGTGATTGGCGTTGGATTAACTGCTGGCTCGGGATTAGAACCAGTATTTGGCTGACTGTTAGGAGGATTGTAAGGAACTGCATAACTCGGAGCGGAATTATAGGTGCGCTGCTGAATAATTACAGTTCTTTTATTTCCATATTGTTGGGGAAGTGGAGGGTTAGGTACGGCGACAGGTGCAGGTGAACCCGGCTTTTCAAAAGAGCCACTGCGAACTCTTCCCCCAGTGTTTCCACTGTTGCTGGGACGGCTGGGAATGGAACTAGAAGAAGTGCCAGACGAGCTGTTTCTAGAAGGACTAGAAGAAGTGCCAGACGAGCTGTTGCTAGAAGAACTAGAACGGCTAGGCGAGGTACTGCTAGAGCGGCTGGAACTGGAACTGGAACTAGAAGAAGACGATCGCCCGCCACTACTTCCGCCACTGCTGCGGGCAAAAGCTTCCCGGTTAATATGTAACCATTTGCCGCTGCTCCCAGGAGTTAAATTGACAGTAACTTCAGTGGCGAGCAAAAAGGCGATCGCCGTACAGCACAAAAGTTGATTTTTTAACATAAGTTTCTCTGCTAAAAATAGGATGCTCAACCCCGACTGTTAAAAGTCAAGAGTTAACTAATCCGCTAGCAAGTCCGGTCGCCTTTGGCGCGTTCTTTCAATTTGCTGTTGCTTGCGCCAGCGAGCAATTTCTGCGTGATTACCAGACAGCAACACGTCGGGCACCTTCAATCCCCGAAAATCCGCCGGTCGAGTGTACTGCGGATAATCCAAAAGTCCGTCCTCAAAACTCTCAAACTTTAGGGAATCTTCCTTCGCCACAGTTCCTCGCAGCAATCGCAAAACTCCATTTATCAAAGCCAAAGCCGGAATTTCGCCCCCCGTGAGCACAAAATCTCCCAAAGATACCTCGCGAGTGACCAAATGCAGGACTCGATCGTCCACACCCTCATAATGACCGCAAATCAACACCAACTGATCGCGATCGACGGCCAACTCCCGAAACATCGCCTGCTGCATCGGTTCCCCCTGGGGAGTCAGCAAAATCACCTCCCGCCGCGGCAAAACCGGCAGCGACTCCACCGCAGCAAAAATCGGTTCCGGCTTCATCAGCATCCCCACTCCGCCCCCGTAAGGCTCATCATCGACTCGCTGGTGTTTGTCTGTGGTAAAATCGCGGGGATTGACAAAATTCACCTCAGCAATCTTTTTAGCTAAGGCTTTGCCCATCAGTCCCGACTCCAGGGGAGCCCGGAAAAATTCTGGAAATAAGGTAACTACGTCAAAGCGCACAATAATTGGAATTTATTGATACATCACCTCTAGTTTGACCTTTAGAGGGAGTTCAGTTTTCAGTAATTGCTTTATTCTTTATAATTTCTTATAATTTCGGAAAATTTTGGCAAGTTAAATTCTCTTCCTGTGTCGGCGGGCCGGTTTTGTACAAAAATAATCTGTTTTTCATGACAGCGACTGCAAGCAAACTCGCCACCAAACAACTGCGAAATTGCGCGATCGGCGATTCCCTACGGGATAGCTACGCCGCGCGTACCTCACTCGCACCAACAAAAATTTATTCTTAAAAAGCCCTATTCTACCCACAGCAACGGCAAAATTGAATTTCACATCCAACAGAGGAAGACACACCATGCAGCAGTTGACATCTCAAGCCATTGAACACAATATTCCCCAGCGCACAAAAACCTCGATTATGGTCATCGGGGGAGCCGAAGACAAAGTTCACGGGCGAGAGATTCTGAACACCTTTTTTTGCCGTGCCGGGGGTGCAAACGCTCGGCTGGCGATCGTTCCGTGCGCTTCGCGAGATCCCGAAGGAATTAGCAACCGCTACCGCACAATATTTGACGAAATGGGCGTTAGCGCCGTCAAAGTAGTGGACATCCGCGAACGCGAACAAGCCGAAAACCCCGTCTGGAAAGATTACTTAGAAGATTGTACGGGCGTATTCATCACAGGCGGCGACCAACTGAGGCTCTGTGGGCTGCTGGCGGACACCCCGCTGATGGAGAAAATTCGCAAAGAAACTCTCGAAGGCAAGATTACTCTCGCCGGCACCAGCGCGGGTGCTGCGGTGATGGGATATCACATGATTGCAGGTGGCGGGAGTGGCGCGTCACCGAACCGCTCTTTAGTGGACATGGCAAACGGACTTAACATTATTCCTGAGATCATCGTAGACCAGCATTTTCACAACCGCAACCGCATGGCTCGCTTGCTGTCGGCTGTGGCTTGTCATCCCGATCGCATCGCTATTGGTATTGATGAAGACACCTGCGCCTTGTTTGAGGGAGACGATACTATGAAAATTCTCGGTAAAGGCACTGTGACTATTGTTGATTCTAGGGAAAATTTTTATACCAACGAGTCTCAAGTAGGAGCGACAGAACCCTTAAGTCTGTTCAATATGCGCTTGCACGTTCTGTGTCACGGAGATTGCTACAATATGCCCCTAGGCAAACCAATGCCATCAGGAGCGTGTTCCGAGTCTGGTTGGCCCCCCGAATGCCGCACAACCAACTAACGTAGAACATCTTTTGTCATTGATTCGGCAGAAATTAAGCCGCATTCCGGCCGAATCATGGATTCAACAATAGAATAGATTCCGAAGCAGCCACGGGCTGACCCCAAGATGCCGAACCACAGAAAATTCTAACTTCGGGCTTTGAGTTTTTGCTAGCCAGGTATCTGTACTTGTTTTTAGCCGATCGTAGGGGCATGAATTTTCAATTGGGTAGCCCATAACTGGAAATTCACTCTCAAACTGTTCGCAGCGAACAGTCGATCGAGCAATCTAGATCGAAATTGAATAAATGCTCCAATTATCTATAAGATTTCGCGCCCCATACCCCTCTAACTGCCATGAAAATACTTAAAATCCAGACCTTACGCGGCCCCAACTACTGGAGCATCCGACGCCAGAAACTCGTCCTCATGCGTCTGGATTTAGAGGAGTGGGCAGATAAAACCACATCGGAAATTCCTGGCTTCTATGAAGGGTTGATCGCCGCACTTCCGAGTTTGAACGACCATCACTGTTCTCCAGGCCATCAGGGAGGATTCCTGCAACGGGTCAGAGAAGGGACAATGATGGGACACGTAATCGAACACGTCGCCCTAGAACTTCAGGAAATGGCAGGAATGCCGGTCGGGTTCGGTCGCACCCGCGAAACTGCGACCCCAGGCATTTACCAAGTAGTAATCGAGTATCAAAACGAACAAGCAGGTCGCTATGCCGCCCGGGCGGGCGTGCGGATGTGCCAAAGGATTGCCGATACTGGCACTTATCCAGCAGCGGAATTAGCGCAAGATTTGAGAGACCTCAGAGAGTTTGCTTTGTCGGCAGCCCTCGGGCCGAGTACCGAAACCCTGATCAAGGAAGCAGAAGCGCGCGGGATTCCCTGGCTGCCCTTGAGCGCTCGGTTTATGATTCAACTCGGCTACGGAGTTCACCAAAAGCGGATTCAGGCAACTCTGAGCAACCGCACGGGAGTTTTGGGGGTAGAACTAGCCTGCGACAAGGAAGGTACCAAAAATATCCTCGGTGCTGCTGGGGTACCGGTTCCGAGAGGGACGGTGATTAATTATTTGGATGAACTGCGCGGGGCGATCGAAGATGTGGGCGGTTATCCGATCGTCCTCAAACCTCTAGACGGCAACCACGGCCGCGGGATTACGATCGACATCAACTCCTGGGAAGTCGCAGAAGAAGCCTACGACTTAGCCAGCGCCGCCTCAAAAACAAAAAGCATCATTGTCGAGCGCTACTACACTGGCCGCGACCACAGAGTGTTAGTAGTCAACGGACAAGTCGTAGCAGTCGCAGAACGAGTCCCCGCTAACGTCGTGGGTAACGGCAAGTCTACAGTAGAACAGCTTATTGAAGAAGTAAACCGCGACCCGCAGCGAGGAGACGGACACGACAACGTGCTCACCCGGATCACGATCGACAAATTGTGCCTGGATTTGCTGCAAAAACAAGGATACGCGATGGACTCCGTAGTGCCCCTCGGCGAAAGAGTATTTTTGCGCGCGACAGCAAACTTGAGTACCGGTGGAATTGCAGTCGATCGCACCGACGAAATTCACCCGGAAAACGTCTGGCTGTTTTCCAGAGTCGCCAAAATTATCGGTTTGGACATCGCCGGCATTGACGTAGTAACTCCCGACATCTCCCAACCCCTGCGCGATGTCAACGGCGTCATCGTCGAAGTCAACGCAGCACCGGGTTTCAGAATGCACGTCGCCCCGAGTCAAGGTTTACCCCGCAACGTCGCGGGCGCAGTCTTCGATATGCTTTTCCCCTCGCCTCAACCCAGCCGAGTGCCGATTTTAGCGGTAACGGGAACCAACGGCAAAACGACAACCACTCGCCTGCTTGCCCACATTGTTAAGCAGACCGGTCAGATTACTGGCTACACGACTACCGACGGCACTTACATCGGCGATTATTTGGTCGAAAGCGGAGACAATACCGGGCCACAGAGTGCTCAGTTGATTTTGTCTGACCCGACGGTGGAAGTGGCGGTGCTGGAAACGGCTAGAGGCGGAATTTTGCGATCGGGCTTGGGCTTCGATCAGTGCGATGTCGGCGTCGTCTTGAACGTCGCGGCCGATCACTTGGGAATTGGCGACATCGACACCGTGGAACAATTAGCCAAACTCAAGAGCGTCCTCGTCGAGTCGGTAATGCCCAAAGGCTATGCAGTTTTAAATGCAGACGACCCGTTGGTATCAAAAATGGCGCCGCGTGTCAAGGCTCAAATTGCATATTTTTCGATGAACCCGGACAACGAACTGGTTGCTAAACACACCGCTGCGGGCGGGCTGGCAGCGATTTACGAAAATGGGTATTTGTCGATCTTGAAAAGCGATTGGACACTGAGAATTGAGCAGGCTGTGAACGTGCCCCTGACGATGGGCGGGCGGGCGCCGTTTATGATTGCTAATGCTTTAGCAGCTTGTTTGGCGGCTTTTGCCCAAGGAGTGAAAATAGAAGATATTCGATCGGCTTTGTCAAGCTTCCAAGCATCCGTCGGTCAAACTCCCGGACGGATGAATTTGTTTAAATTGGGCAACTATCACGCTTTACTCGACTACGCCCACAACCCCCACAGCTACAAAGCTTTGGGCAGTTTTGTGCAGAATTGGCCGGGACGGCGGATCGGGGTAGTCGGCGCCCCGGGCGATCGGCGAGATGAAGATTTTGTCACGCTGGGCCAACTTTCGGCCGAGATGTTCGATCGTATTATTGTCAAAGAAGATATTGACAGGCGCGGGCGAGAGCCCGGTGTTGTGGCAAAGTTAATTTGCCAGGGGATTGCAGAGGCAATTTCTGCAGGAACCGCAAAGAAATCTCAAGTTGAATACGAGTTGATTCTCGACGAAACAACGGCCGTTAACAAGGCTTTAGATGAGGCGCCGGCGGGCAGTTTGGTAGTGATTTTACCTGAAAGTGTCAACAAAGCTTTGACTTTAATTGAGACGCGGAAACCGATTAAGGAATCTGTGGAAGTGCAAAATGGTTTAGATCGATCGAAGTCACAGGAAAGTTTAAAACCGACTGTGGTGAATCAAGGCTAAACTCTGAAGTTTGATTTCATTACATTATTAATAGGTTGGGTTAACGAAAGGAAACCCAACCTTTTTGGGCTCTTCAGAACTTATGGTGATAACTTTATCTAATAAAAGATAGACTCGTGCATAAGACTAGAAGCTGAA
>NZ_JAUBQW010000213.1:0-6534 GCF_036701485.1 Microcoleus sp. Pol11C3
TATCCTTGCTCTTCGCTGTGCTTATCTCAACGGTCAACTTTCAATTTGATGTATTTGCCAAAGTGAGATGCACCCAAACTCAACTCCCTCGACAAAACCCTCGCAGCCGACGCCTGTGTGTCAGAAAAATTGCCCGCCGAATAGTCTGCACTCCTGCTCCTAACAGGTGTCCCGCCCCTTAAGGTAGATAACACTCAGGTCGGTAAGCCTGTTATATTGGCAGTATGTAGGCAAGTTTCGGGACTACAGGTACTTGCACGTAAAGGAGTCAGACTGTCTGCTTCCAGACTATACTTACTTCCGGCAACAACTACCAAACCCCACCTCATGCAAGCTATGAACAACCAAAAAGTCAGTGTAATCATTCCTGCATTCAATGCTGCCGACACTCTGGCCGAGACAGTTGCCTCCGTACTCAATAGTACCCACAATAATCTAGAAATTTTAATTGTTGATGACTTTTCTACTGACGCTACGGACAAAGTTGCTGCTAAGCTGGTTGAGCAAGATTCGAGAATTCAATACTTCAGGAATCCCCAAAATTACGGGGTTTCTAAGTCGAGAAATTTAATGATATATCGGGCAACGGGCGATTATGTAGCGTTTATCGACAGCGACGATACCTGGGAACCTAATAAGTTAGAAGTTTGTTTGAAGATGCTGGCAGACATTCCCGAAGTCAAAGCTGTGGCTCACGCTTTGCGGTATTTAGACAAGCGTGGCAACAAGTTGAGTTATATTCCCACGTATCCTACAACTAAAGCAGAAATGCAGGCGATTAAGGAGACAGGCGAAAGTCCTTGGGTTTTTCCGTCTTCTGTTATAGTCGAGCGCTCTATTCTTCTCAAAGAAGGCGGCTTTCCAGAAGATTGGCAGGTAGGAGAAGATACAGAGTTATTTACCAAAATTGCTCAAAAGTACGGTTTGCTAGCGACGACAGAACCTTTGGGAAATTATCGGATTAGAGGGAACTCTCTCACAGATAAGCACTGGCTCAAAAAGCGCATAGCTTCTGATTGTGTCAAGGAAAACCAACTGCGGCGCTTGCGGGGAGAAAAAGAGTTATCACTCGACGAGTACGAACAGCTATACTTTAAGAATTTGCCTGTTTTGAAAAGGCTCAACAAATTCCGAGAACTTTTGGCACTGCACTACATGAGAAAGCTGGGACAAAGTTGGTTAAATCGGGAGGTTTTGCCTACTATTGTTTACGGCATCGCTACCACAGTGCTCAATCCTAAAGCTACTGTGGACAAGTGGAAATGGATGAAGGCTCACGAAAAGTTGATTCATCAAACCGCAGAAGGTATAAGTCATTCGGCAGAATTAAATCGCCAGCGATCGTCTGAAATCGGGGGGCTGCCCTAAAGGATGTTATAGTTGTATGCGGGTTTACTCCAGAAATTACGTACTGCCAATAAAGCCGAATCTAAGCCGATCGCCCAGAGACTGGTTAATACGCGACATTGGGGTTTTGAGGCGTATTTGACTGTTAATATCCTGTCGGGTCAATTACCCGCAATACTAATTACAAGCGCTTGCAGCCGTGCGATGGGACAGGATATACAAATCTTGGAAAGCCACGATCGGATGTCAGCCTTGATTTATTCTGTCACTAGGTTCAAATCTATACAGGACGCTAATAGCAGCGATCGGCAGCCGTGCTATTTGCGACCAAAACAGTTACACTAAATAAGCTGTAAGTAAAAAGCAAAGTTTTTTGAATGAAAAAATGGGTAGCAAACCCCTTTTTTAGGCCGAAAAGAAAAGCAAAAATTTAGAAAAAATTCTGCCTTCTACCTTCAGAGGACGATCGCATTTTTACTTTGAACTTGATTGAATTTATGGACTGGCAAGAAATTTCTGGCAACTGGGTATTAATTCCCTCAAGACCGATCGCGATCGTACATTTTCTAGGCGGTGCATTTGTCGCGACGGCACCACAACTCACCTATCGCTGGCTGTTAGAGGCTTTGGGGAACCAAGGATATCTTGTAGTCGCAACGCCGTTTGTCAATACTTTAGATCATATTGCGATCGCCCGCGATGTCCTCAACAAATTTGAAAATGCCCTCGATCGCCTGCGCGCTACTAAATTGCTCAAATCTTCTTATCTCCCCATCTACGGCATGGGACACAGCATGGGATGCAAACTCCACCTCCTCATCGGTTCTGTATTTGACGTAGAAAGGGCAGGCAATATTCTGATTTCTTTCAACAATTATGCCGCATCAGAAGCAATCCCGATCGTCGAGCAAATTTCCCCCGTCTTTAAAGTCGAGTTTACCCCTTCCCCGCAAGACACCAATCGCCTCGTCCAAGATAGCTATCAAATCCGGCGCAATCTTTTAGTCAAATTTAACGGCGACAACATCGACCAAACCCTGCTGTTGACCAAACTGCTAAAAGCACGATTTCCCGACATGATTACAGTTCAGACTCTGACTGGCAACCATCAAACGCCGTTGGGTCAAGATGTGAGCTGGCCTGTGGGTCAAATTTTTACGCCCTTCGATGCGATCGGGCAATGGGTCAAACAAGAAGTGTATCGAGAATTAAATGAATTAAAACGGACAATTCTGCTGTGGCTTAATCCTCTGTCCCGCGTTTAAAACCCGATGAACCCATTAATCAGAAATTTCCTCTACCACTTCCAAAATATCATCTTCATTGTTCGGCCTTGAGACAGGAGTATAATTTTTGACGATCGACAAACAGTTCCGTCCAGCAGCCGTTCTCTCGTAACTAATACTGTCTGCGATGTCTTTAATCAATTTTAGGCCCCGCCCGCCCGGAGAGTGAATATCGACTTTTTCCGAAATATCTTTGATTTTTTTCTCTAAATCAAACGGATCGCCCGAGTCCCAAATTTTAATCTCTAAAGATTCAGCGAACACCGCCACCTGAATGTCAACACGCAAATCCGCTGGTTTGCCCTTGTGGGCGTGACGCACCGCATTCGTAAAGCCCTCAGCCAAAGCTAACTGACACCTTATCCACACACTTGTAGGAATTCGCGAGTCGTACAATTGTGCAAACCACGACAAAACCCAGCTTAATCCATTCAGACCTGTATTGACTTGAAGATCCGCTTTTTTTAGCATCGGCAACTTTTCGGAACCCTTTAATTCAATCACGCTCACCACACAAGTTCTTCATCGGCCGGTGGGCAAAATACAACCAGCAAAAATACCCTGAGACAAAATACAACGGCGGCAAAATTGAATGGTAGTTTGAGGATACTAGCTTTGGTGGGCCGTCGATCACTGTCTAATCCACTAATCGGTTAGTCACTATACCATAAATAGCACTTCCATGTCAACCAGCGCCTGTGGCAAATAAAAATCTATAAAAATTTATATTCTGAGTATAAACTGAGTGAAGTTCGATCGCGCCAAATTTCTATCAAATTTTAACGTAAATTGAACTCCACGACCCGCTGTCAAAAGCAATTACCTCGAAAGCGATGCCAATAAACTATACTCAATCTCAGACAAGGGCGCTGACAGGATATATTTTAAATGACCCCCAGACCTTGAAAAACTTGTAGTACCTAAGTGCCCATGTTTCAAATTCTGGTTATTGACGATGATACGGCTGTTCAAGAACTGCTGAGAAGAACCCTGAAAAAACAGGGTTACGAAGTAACAGTAGCAAGCAATGGCGAAGACGGTGTAGCCCAGGCGCAAAAATTGCGTCCTGCCCTGATAATTTGCGATTGGATCATGCCGCGCTTGACCGGCATCGATGTCTGCCGTCGAGTTAAGGCAGATCCGGATCTGTCAACTACACAATTCTTTTTGTTGACTTCTTTGGGTTCGATCGCCGATCGAGTCAAGGGGCTCGACGCCGGTGCCGACGATTTTATCTCGAAGCCGATCGAACTCAACGAGTTACAGGCGAGAGTAAGGGCGGGATTGAGGCTGCACCAACTCAGCCGAGATTTAAAAATTGCCAAGCAAAGTCTGGAAGCAGAGTTAGCCGAGGCGGCCGAGTACGTGCAATCGCTGCTGCCAGATCCGATGACGGAACCTTTCAGCATTGAGGCAAAATTCATTCCCTCCCGGCAGTTGGGGGGAGATTGCTTCGACTACAACTGGCTAGATGCCGATTATTTGGCGATTTACTTGCTCGACGTAGCCGGTCACGGTTTGCGGGCGGCGCTGCCTTCTGTGGCCGTGCTCAATTTGCTGCGATCGCGCACACTCCCTAACATTGACTACTACAAACCCAGCGACGTTTTGCGGGCCCTCAACACCACCTTCCAGATGAGCTACCAAAATGACAAGTATTTCACCATCTGGTACGGAGTTTACAACCGCATTTCTCGCCAGCTCGTTTATGCCAGCGCCGGCCATCCACCGGCCGTGTTGATTTCCCAGTCCCCTGCGAGCACTGCTAAAATCCAGCGATTAAAAACCCCCGGAATGCCGGTCGGGATGTTCCCCGACGCCCCATACATCGATAATTGCTGCGATGTCGAGGATTTGAGCACTCTCTACATCTTTAGCGACGGGGTATACGAGATCCACCAACCGGACGGCAATATCTGGGGGCTTGACCCTTTCATCGACCTGCTAGCAGCTTACAACGGTGCCACTGCCGACCAGTTAGAGCTGGTTTTGAACTACATTCAAAAGTTGAACGCTAAAGCAGTTTTTGATGATGATTGGTCTTTACTCAAGGTAAACTTTGGCTAGCTGACTTCTTGCATTGCATCTGCGACCAAATAGCAAGAAGCCAGCAGCCCAAAGATTTAGTTAGCTGAGAGAATTTTGCTATTAAAAGCATCGCGGGTCTGAAATATCTCGAAAACTCGATCCATGCTGGTGAGTTCAAATAAGATACGGATTTGCTCGTTGATAGAACAGACGACTAATTGACTCCCAGCGGCCCGGACTGTTTTGAGCGCCAAGACTAAAGCGCCCAAACCAGAACTATCCATAAATGTCACATCTTGGAAGTCTATCAATACCACATCGGCTCCCGCTTCCACTAGGTCGCTAATCTCTTGGCGGAATTGACTTGCCTTGGTGCCGTCTAAAATGCCAGAGGGCTGAATAATTTTAACTACAGGACTCATATTTTGCGGTGGGAATGTCAGAATTTCTAGCCAGACTAGGCTAGTATAGCTGCGAGATGGACTCCGATCCAAATAAGAGAGTGGGATTTCTAAGACATTTTCACTCTTAAAGGCAGGGCCCAGCAGCCTCTAAACAGTCCAAGAAACTGATTCAGCTTACTTGTATGCTTCCTCAATATCTTCAGAGCGCCCTTAGCATCGGCGTTGACTGCCCACCCAATAGCTGTGCGGTAAAGTCCACAATGGATACGTTTGCGACTGAATTTATAGGTATTGGGGCTGTCTGCATTCCATAGGGGAAGATTGACATCTTCGACTTTTTATCGACTTAGCATAATTTTCGATTTTAACACCCACCACAGCGACAGAGCAGATACCATAACAATCAAAGCGGAAACAGCCGGTATGCCAGCGATCTGGCTCAAACCACCCATCACTGGAATACCGCCCACAATGATCGCGAGTCCGAGTGCAAAACCTGTGGCTGTGGCTGGCTGTTGTGGCATAATTTTGGCTGTGGCGGCGAGGGTGACAGGAATACTCGACTGGAGTAGTGCTAAACCAAGAATTAAAGGGAGGTAATTTTGTGGAGAAAATAATAATAAAACTGCGGCCATTGTGAGGGAAACAATTGTGTAACGCCTCCAGCCCCAGCGCTGTGCGAGAATACCGCCCAAGACTTTGGCAATACCGGCGACAAAGGCGATCGCGACGAGCTGATTGAGATCCATTTGTAAGAGGAAATGGAAGCTAGTCCAGACGGTGGAAGTGAGCGCTATCGCGCTCATTAATACCAATAAAACCCCGTCATCTAATTGGATATTTTCGATTGTTTCCTTCCCAGACAGAGCCTGGTCATGGGAGAAAACATCATATTTTGACAAGTCAATTATGGCAACTATCGCCATCATTAAACCGAGTAGTATTACTATTGGCAAGCTAACTTTGTACCCCGTCCATCCCCACGCACCACCTAATGTTAAACCGATCACTCCTGGCGCGGCAAAAATTCCCGGACCAGTAGTACGATTAGGAGTAGCAGTTAATGCTAAAGCGCCGCCACCTACATGAAAAGCCGCCGAACCAATTCCTGCTAAAATTACAGCTAGTTGAGAATGCCAGTGAGCGATCGCTAATGCCAATAAAAGCGAAAACAATCCCCCCAAAACAGCTAGACGAGGACGTTGGAATTTATCTGTCAGCATTCCCGCCAATGGCTGATACCCAAAACCCAGAATGTTGTAGAGAATAATCAGCCCACTTGCTTGCTCTAAAGACATCGTGCGGGGCAAACTTCCTAACAGAAACCCCGCGGCTGCATCAGCTAAACCGTGAGCAATACCAAGAATTAAGGAGAGGGAAATAGCAGAAAGGTATAGTCATTTCAAATAAATGTGAGACAGAGGCAAGATCATGATAAAATCGATAAAAATAGTTAATTAGAAAAAAAT
>NZ_JAUBQW010000214.1:0-6509 GCF_036701485.1 Microcoleus sp. Pol11C3
TGAGTTTCAGCTTCTAGTCTTATGCACGAGTCTATCTTTTATTAGATAAAGTTATCACCATAAGTTCTGAAGAGCCAGATTTCATCAAATTTCTCATCTATATAATCTTCCAAATCCATCTCGGATTGAAACCTGATTTCACCACCAATATAAATTAACTTGCGATTAGCATTTTTTACCCTATCATTCAATCTTTTACCTTGGGTTGATAGATGTTTTGCTTTGAGGTATGGCACCGTAGCTATCCCATAAAGTGAGCATTGCCCGCGAGCTTAATTCACGAGCCATGCCCAATTATATCACTTGTCATCCCTCACAGGCAGCGACGTATCCAGAATTTCCATCAACAATTCCAGCCGCGAAGGACGACTCAACATCGGCACTAAATTCGGTAAGGAGTAATAATCACCCGCAAACGTAAAGGTTTCCACCGATACTTGTTTGTCCTTTAATTGCTTATGGACATATTCGCACCAAGCACCAACTCGCACAATCACAACATCAGGATTTACCCCCAAACTGCGACAGTAATTCTGATAAGCATCTGCAAAATAAGGTGCAGCGTTTTCGCCTTCATCTGTTACAATAATGAATTGCTCGACAACCTGCTTTTTAATTCGCATTGCTTCCACCGCGCAACCGCAACTTGTGCCGCCGCCGCTGCGAATGTGTTTGAAAGCGGCTTCCCAGTCTGTCAATTCGCTGCCGTTTGCTTGCACTGGATACGGCATTGTGTCAAAGGCATAAACGAACAGTGCAGCCTCGGAAATGCCGGAAATCAAAGCAGCGAGACGCTTCCCGACTTCGATCGCACTTTCCATGCTTCCCGACTTGTCAATCAACAAACCAGTTGCTTTCGCAATCTTGCCGCGCTTCTTCACCTGTTCGTTTGTCACCGCTTCCAGCTTCGCAGCCGTTGCTGCGTCGAAGTTCGCGCCCGCACCTGCAACACTGGCTTTGTAAGCAGAAACCCGATCGCACTTTGCCGCTTCATCCAGCTTCGAGTCAATCAACTGCTTGACTTCCGGGTGATCCATCGCCCCGCGCGACTGAATCGATTTCAAATTGTTGATGACTTCCTGCGGCGACATCGAGTTAATCAGCGCGGCCAAAACTGTTGGCGTTAGCTGTTTGATCGCACCAACTGCGATCGTATACGGAATCTTGTACTCAACAATCAAATTCGCTTGTTCCGCAGGTGTCGCTGCCTTTGCCAACTGCTTCAAAACGAATGCCAGAGAGTCTTGCGGCGGATTGTCTTTAAACAGGATAGCATTAGCCCGATCGCTCGGCTTGACGTGCAGCGTTGCGTACAAATGCTTCATCGCCTTGCGGTTGCGGATGGCAGCGCGATCGAAAAACTGCGGATTCTTTTCCCGCGATTTCAGATAGCGAGTGACAGCAGTGCGCGCGCTGCGGGGCACCTTATTTTGGTGCTGCTTCATAAAGTCCACAATCCGCGAAACCTCGTAGGGAGGGAACTCTTGCAACATCATAAACCCGGCATCTCGGTGTTCCGTCAGCGCCGAAGTCAGCAACTTTCCGGCAAAAACTTCCTTGTGATCGCGCACGTCGCCGTGACGTTGATACCACACTGCTAAATGACCGTAAAAAATAGGGTCTAATTCGATAATTAACTTGTGAATTTCTGCCACCTTTTCCAGTTGACGGTGAGGAGTGGTGAGCAAAGAGTTGAGCAGTTCCAAACGTAAATCGCGTTCTAATAAATTCATTGGTGCTACCTCCCATTTCGATTTTTGATTTTCGATTTTTGAGTTTCGATTGTAAGGAATATCCCAAAATCAGCGGGTAGCAGTTGTTGCAGACTTGGCAAGGAATGTAATAGTCACCGCGCAAGTTTGGGGAGCTTTTTTTTTAAACCTGGATAAGGTTGGTATGTAAGCTCTCCGAATTGGGGCGCGGCAACAACTGCTATTTTAAATTATTTCAGGGAAACTTGTTCTAAGTCGATCGCTCTCAAGTCTGGTTCAACCCAATTAATCCGAGCTTCCCAGGACATCAGGCTCTCGCGGGTGTAATAGCGAAAGGGTAAAGTGCGATCGGCATATTTTGCAATCAAACCGTTAGCCAGATTTACCATCGATCGATTTGGGCTTTCATCGGCGAGATATTGGCGAACAGTTCGCACCCAAAACAGTGTTAGGGTTTCGTGATATCCGCTGTTTTTTGTAGTCTCAATGCCATGCACAGCGTTGTAACGTTTGATGCCATTGCGAATCGCATCGATCGCCTCTGAGTCCGATTCGCCAAACAGAAAATACCATAAAGCAACGGTTAAATGGGCTTCGTGCGTCCACTCGCTGCGCGGGAGGCTACATTCTTGGAAGGCGTGGAGGAGGGTATCTATCTCGTTGGGCGATCGGTAAATTGCCAGTCTTTTTCTCATGGCTAATACCCAATTTATTTTTGAGGACGGAAGTCTTCAATACAAACACGATTACTTAATTATTATCCTGAATTAACAACAAGAGTTTATAGCATTAAAAGTCACTTCGCGCAAGTTAAGAAAGCGATTGGCACATACGCAGGAGTTGAACCCGCGACCGTTTCTTTTAAGAGAAATGCTCTACCAATGAGCTAGTATGTAAGCTTTCTTTGTTTGGGCGCGAAGTGGAACTTTTAAGCGCCTGAAAGATATAAAAATTCAGCTATAAAAGGCAGCGCACAAGTCAGAGAAGCTTTAGCCTCACGGCAAGTAGGACTCGAACCTACAATTCGATTTTAAGTCGAACGTATCCAGTTTGTAAGCTTCTTTAGTTGGGGTGCGCTACCTAATACGTGCTTTCAGTGAATTTCTAGCCGTAAACAGCTTCTGGGCGGACAATTAAATCGCCGCTGGGACGCCGATCGACCACGTAAGACTCGAAGCGATCGCCCTTGACATCAAAATGGTTAGCCAGACGTTCTTTAATAGCTCGATCGCTCATTCCTGCCGCGATACCCAGTTGGTTTTCTGCCATGTCATAGGAACGTCCTTCAAAACGAATGTGAACCATTACCGATACCTCCTAGAGCCATTTTGGATTTGGGATTAGTAGCTTATCTGCTCTCGATTTTGGCTTTTTGTGAGACTTAGCAAATTGCCAGTATCGGTAAAGATTCACGAAATCTGATAATCTTTACTGAAAAAAGCGCCGTCCTAAATGATAAGCTTGTTTGATTTTGCGGATTTCCTCAGCCTTTTTGGTTGATTGAAATCTGGTTGAACTTGTCTGTTCTGAATCCGCCTTAAATTCCTTGAAATTAGACTTATTTCGTACAACGTCTGACTCGGATTGAGTCAGTTTGTAACCGAACAGTCTCGTATAAAGTAACAACATAACAATCGAGTCTATATTACAAGACTTTCAAATTGATGTTCGTTGAAATTTTGAGCAATATTTAGTTGTCAAGGTTCAGAATTTGCACGGAAAATACAGGTTTTTGCTTGTTCTGCGCTTTCCATATTTATATACTACATAAATACTACACAAGTGTCAAGGGGGTAGCAAAAGTTTTTTAGATAAAACTTACACGAGTGGCGAGAAACCGGGTTTTTTCACGAAAATATTTCGTTGTTACCTGCAGATTCGGTAAAAAACCCGGTTTCTAGGGTGGGAGTGCGATCGCCAACTGTAACATCGATTAAACATCCTTAACATAAGAAATGCTGTCGCGAATATTGTGGAAGCCAGCAGACTCGTAAAGACGCAATGCACCTGATGGATTTTCAGCATCGACGCCGACAATAGCAGTAGCGACACCGGCAGCTTTGAGTCGATGCAAACCAGCGAACAACATCGCTCGTCCCAATCCCATTTTGCGGAAGCCGCGCCTAGTGCCGAGACAAGCAATCCAGCCTTCATTGCGCCCGGTACGATCGCACTCTTGCACACTAATCTCGCAGTAACAAAAACTGATAAATGTGCCGTCATCAGCAACAGCAATCAAGTCTAAATCATTTCTGTAATCGGGTTTAGCTAACTCGTGCTTAAATTTCTCCACCGTTAAATCGTGATGATTCCAGTGATCGATAAACGACTGGTTAAACATTTCTACCCAAGCTGCCGCATCCTCTTCGCCGGGGAATTGACGCAGGGCAAAGCCTTCGGGGAATTGCGGTTCTGGGATCGGTTCAGAAAGCGATCGCGCCATTCGGCAAAAATAGCGATCGACCTTAAAACCGCAAGTTGTCAGCACAGAAATGCGATCGCAATCCTCAGCGCGCGCGTAGGTTCGCAGCTTCACGCGCCCGCCCTGCATCGCAGACACCTCGCGCATCCGCACTTCACCCCAGGCGATCGCGGCTGCTTCCACATCGCCTCCGCGCGCGTCGGGGTGGACGCGAAACCACAGCCAACCGTCAATTACTTCCCCAGGCTCAGAAACCGACAACTGAGCAAAACCGATTAATTTTTCCTCCGCATCTTCCCAAAGGCGGATATCGCGTGCTACATCTAGAGACAGTGCGTTAAATTCTTGTTGTAGTTCTGAGATGGAAGTGCCTTCATCGAGCCGATCGACTTCTTCGCAAGTATTGATTAAATGGGCGATCGCAGTTAAATCGCGATCGCCCGCATAGCAGCGCGCCGAGAGACTTGCCATCATAGCTAATCACCTGTTCGGGTTATTGATTAATTTAAAAATAGCTTGGGCGATCGCACTTTTATCGATCTACTCGCCCCAATGGTCGATCGGCATTAAAAATCCGACAACACAAACACTCACAGTAACCCAACCGCTAAAGCCGTTGACTCCGATCCTGAGCGCAAAATGGGCGAAAAACGACATACTAGAGACAGTTTAAAGCCTCAAATCCTTGTGAGTCGTATGTTATTTGGGATGGGAGTAGAAGGACTTGAACCTTCGACCTTGAGATTAAGAGTCACCTGCTCTAACCAACTGAGCTATACTCCCGCATCTAGGCTACTATAACACAACTGTTCTGAAAATTCAACTATTTCTGTATAAATTTGTGGCGATCGATCCCAATCACCCTAAAATTCTCTCAACGGATACGCGAATGTCGGGAAATGCCAGCGGTATCACCGTTCCAGCCTCGATTTTTTGCTCTGTAGCGTACTCGCCATTCTGAGGATAGCGAAACACGATCATTTGCTTAGCAGATAAATTTAAAACCCAATATTCTTGAATTTCTGCCTCGGCATAAATGGCGGCTTTCAACTCTAAATCCTTCTTCAAGCTAGTTTGAGCAACTTCTACAATCCAAAAGATATCTTGAAATTCCTGATGGCGATCGTTGTAAGCAGACTCCGGCAATCGCACGATCGCAATATCTGGTTCTGGTTCAGAGTCTGATAGCGTAATCGGCCCGTTGAAGCGGACATCAGCTTTACCTGCGAGTAGTTCTTCGAGGTATTTAGTACCTCGTTTGGTTGTGTTGTAATGAATAGGGGTTTCTGGACTTATCTGGCAAACTTCACCGGCTAGCAACTCCACACGGCGATCGCGTAGAATCCCTGCTTCAATCATGCGGTGATAGTCGCCCACAGACCATTTAGCTAGCGTTTTCATTGCAGAATCGACGCATTTTCTTAAAAGAACAACTTTATTTTACACGATCGCCCTTATTCAATACCTAATTAAAATGCGATCGCCAAGCCTGTTGGCAGGACAATCGCTGACAAAATTCACCGACATCTTCACGCGATCGTCGGCATTAACATTTGAATTGAGGTAGATACAGGATTGACTTGTGTAAAATATCAAGATACAGTCCTAGGGCGAGGAACTATATACTTTTATGAGCAATCGCCTTATGAAAAACAAGATAGTTGCACTATTAGATGTGTTAGCCTGCTTTTTAACAGCAGCGATTGACATTACATTCCTCACCTCCATAGGCAATTATCTGAACTATCGTCAAGGGACACTTGGTGAGTGGATTTACTTGTGGATAATGACAGCTCTGGCACTATATCTTCTGGGTCTTTACACCATTGCTCTGGTGGATCGAAAACTTTCAGACCAAGAAATGGAAAGTGAGCCGTTGTTTTTGGTTTTCGGTTGCATCATCGGTTTGCTGATCGGCTACTTAGTTGCGTATTTCTACTCATCAATGCCGACTCTGCTACACAAGCTGGATTGGTCATTTTGGGTTTTACTTTTTCCGTTTTTGCTATCTGTTTTAGGAATTTGTATTGCTGGAAAATTTAAGCGGAGTAAATCCACAAGCAATCTAATCATTTCATTGTTGAGAATTTTAATTCCGTCTGCGATCGCTTTAACATTTATCTTGGTTAACAACAACGGTTTTCCGGGTGTAGCAGCACCTGCTGAGGTTCGACAGCAATGGGCGTCCAAAGAATTTTGGAATTATGGCGGAGTTGTGAATTCAATCAAAAACTGTCAGCCCATCATCAAGAGAGTAGGCAGCGTAACATTTGTGGCACCTACCCAAGGTCAAAACAATGTTGGGTGCATCTCACTTTGGCAAATACATCAAATTGAAAGTTGACCGTTGAGATAAGCACAGCGAAGAGCAAGGA
>NZ_JAUBQW010000215.1:0-6496 GCF_036701485.1 Microcoleus sp. Pol11C3
ACTTTTTTTGGCATGGCTATTTTTGCTCGATTTTTTCAGCAATTATAACAGACCTATGACAACCGGATTCCGTATCAATTCCCCATAAAACTTACGGACGGGTAGTCAGAAACCGGGTTTTTTACGAAAATTATTCGTTGTCACCCAGAAACTAGGTAAAAAACCCGGTTTCTTTGGTCTTAATACGTAAGTTCTGCCCAATATTCATTTTCCCTGCACAGGATGTTGTCCGTAATAAGGCAAAGCATCAGACCAATCAGGGCGAATTCCTTGTTTCCACTCCAAATAAGCCAATTCCAACACACTAAAAACCGACGAACCCAACTCGCTGCCCACTTCAATTAACTGATAGGAATTTCCCCAACTTGCCAACTTTTCCTGCCAAGATTCAGGAGTCATCACCGTATCAGGAAACAACTCCGTTAAACCAGAATTACTGTTAACTGAATAAACCGCCCCAAACAATTGCCCGCGTTGTGCAGGCATTTGCAGCGCCATATCCTGAGTTGACATAGATTTTTTACTGCTATTGTAAGCCACAGCCGCCAAAGTTGAAACCGCAAAAACAGGAATATCCAACTGTTGAGCCAAAGTCCGCGCCGTCACCATACCCATCCGAGTCCCCGTGAAACCTCCGGGCCCCTTCGCCACAGCAATAAAAGCCAAATCCGCCCAAGTTTGCGGCTGAATAAACTCGACTAAATATTGATGCAAATGAGTTGCTAAATCGCGATCCAAATTCCAAGTTTGGCAGCGAGAATCCCCGGCAAAATTGCTGATGGCTAAACCGAGTTCGCGACTAGCTGTGTGCAGGGCTAAGCCGTATTTTTTAACTAATGTTCCGTTTTGGGGATTGCTATTCACGATTACTGATAATTTTCCTTAACAAAAAACAGCGGCAAAGCCACAACTAAGCAACCCAAAAGAATACCAAATATTCCCGTATTTAAAATCCTGGAATTCCCCATGCCCCCAGTCATCAAAAACAGCACTACTAAACTTGCAAATAAATTTTTATTGGCAAATTCTTTGTGTTGAGAAACTTGATGCTTCACCGTCATAAAACCCGACGTAACTATTAGCGCAAACCACGAATTAAAAATGACTATTTGAGAGCCAAAAATAAACCAAACTAAGGCAAACATTAGCGCATCTATCCAAAAATCCTGAGTTTTTAACTTCGGTCGCCAAAATTCTTGGGTAGTAACAGAGGCGATTTTCTTGAGTAATTGATTGTGTTGCAGCCGCACAAGTTTGTTTCTCAATTTAATCTTGGGATCGATTTGCAATATTTGCTTCCACTCCGGGCGGCGAGAATTGTTTAGTCTTCCCAACAGCTTCACGGCTGCAACTTTATTTAACTCCAAATCGGTGAGTCTGGTGGCAATTATTTGAGATAAGTGCGGATAGTAAACGGGGTTATCTTCGGTTCTGTTGATGACGATATTGAGCTGTTGCTTGGCTTGACTGACTTGGATTGTAACATTGTACGGGGCGAGATCCTCTTGTAAAGCTTGCTGAATTTCGGCTTGCTGTTGGCGAGTGAAAAGCGACACACCGGGCGCAGGTGTAACCACCCGTTCTGCGGGCGTTTCCGGCGCGTCTAGCACAGGCTGTGCATCTAAATACACCGGTTTGGGGTTCAAGTGCCGAATGACTGCTGATGCTGAACTGTAGCGCCGATTGGTAGCACTTTGAAGCATGGTGTCGAGGATGCGGCCGAAATCATCGCTAACAGCAGTCTTCAAATAATTTCGCCAAGCCCAAGAATCCTCTGTACTGTCGAACAAATCGAAGGGAGGAATTTCTGTCAGCAAGTGAATGCAAGTAACGCCCAAACTGTAGATATCGCTGGCAAAAACTGCTTTTCCCATCAATTGTTCTGGGGCTGTATAAGCAGCACTGCCGATAATTGTACCTGTTTGTGGCAGTCCGGTTGCTGTTACTTTCTTAGCTGCACCAAAGTCTACTAAAACAATATCTTTTTGGAAAGGAGAGGGTTGATAGGAATTTTCTAAGGCGGGTAAAGGAGTTGGAGATAGCCGGCGGCGAATGATATTTTCTGGTTTGATATCGCGGTGAATGACTTTGGATTTGTGGACGAAGTGGAGCACTGGCAATAAATCGTTGAGGATTTGCCGAATTTGAGTTTCGGTGAATGCTCCTTTTTGTTCTAATTCTCGGGCTAGGTTTTTGCCGTCTATAAATTCTTGTACTAAATACTGTCTCCCGTCTTGTTCAAAATGCGCGATTAATTCGGGAATCTGGGGATGTTTGCCCAAGATTTGTAGCTGGGCTGCTTCTTGGTGAAATAGTTGAGCGGCTTTTTCGGCTGCGGTGTTTTGCTGCAAAAATTGCTTGATTACGCACTGCGAAAAAATCAGGGGTTTGGTTTCATCAACTGCTAGAAATGTTCGGCCAAAGCCTCCTTGCCCGATCGGCTTTAGGGTTCGGTAGCGAGATGCTGATGGGGTTTCTGCGTTAAGAGTTAACAACAATTTTGATCCGCAACTTTCGCACAATTCTGCATCACCTGGGTTTTGCGGATTGTGACAAGTTGGGTTTAAGCAATAGCTCATTTGATTTTAGATTTTAGATTTTAGATTTTAGATTTGTAATTGGGAATGGGGAATAAAAACAGTTGACTGTTGACTGTTGACTGTTGACTGCCAACTGCCAACTGCCAACTGCCAAATAACTAATGATTTAAGTCGGGACGAGTTCGCCTGGCCGCAATGAGGCCCATTTGCCGGTCTCTTGCTTGAAACTCTGACACCCAACTACATCCCATTCCATTTCAATTTCGTCTTGGCGGGGACGGATGTTGACGTTGATGGTGGGTTCTACGGGGTCAAAATCGGGTGTTTCGGTGAGGTGAATCTGTTCGTGCTGTTCTTCTACGGCGTGGTAGGTGAAGCAGCGGTCTACATAGTGGCAGTTAATACAAATACACATTCTTGATATCCTCTGTGCATTTCAAAAAGATTGGGGAAATTTGAGCTTTCTGTTAATCTAGCGTAGCAAGAGTTTAATTGTTTGTAAGGAAAGTAGATTTTTGTTGCGATGCCGATTAATTTGCCCTCTTCATTATCTCCTGATACTTGGCCGTTTGATTTGAAACTGCTGACACCGCCTGCTTATTTGGTGGGCGGTGCGGTGCGGGATGCGCTGCTGGGGCGCCGATCGCACTATTTTGATTTGGATTTCGTTATGCTAACACGGGCCGTGGAGACTGCTCGAAACATAGCCGATCGCACGAAAGGTGGATTTGTCTTGTTGGATGCGGAACGCCAAATTGCGCGGGTGGTGTTTGCGGGCGGTACGGTGGATTTGGCGCAAGCGGAAGGGGGGAGTCTGGAGGGGGATTTGCTGCGCCGGGATTTTCGCATAAATGCGATCGCCTACAATCCTTTTACAGGAGAAATCATCGATCCTTTAGACGGTCAAACTGATTTGCGGTTGGGTGTGCTGCGGATGATTTCGCGATCGAATTTGGAAGACGATCCGCTGAGGTTATTAAGAGCTTACCGCCAAGCGGCGCAGTTGGGTTTTGCGATCGAACCTGAAACTCAATCTGCGATTCGGGAATTAGCGCCGCTGTTGAGTCGGGTAGCGGTGGAACGGGTGCGGACGGAATTGGGTTATTTGTTGAGCAATCCTAACGGTGTTTCTTGGATTTGTCGCGGTTGCGAAGATGGTTTGTTTTCGATTTGGTTTGAAAGTGCGATCGACCGTTTTAATATTTTGACAAAAATTGACGCATCTGCTGACAAATTAGCAGAAATTTACTCGGCATTAGGGAAAGAATTCGGGCGTCAGATTCGAGATACAATTAAAACGCCTTTGTTGGCTGTCGCGAAGCTGGCTATTTTGGCCGATTCCGACCCAACAATTGCTGAAACGCAGTTGCTGCGCTTGAAGTACAGCAATGCGGAGATTAAAAGTGCGATCGGGCTTTTGAAATACTTGCCCCAATTACAAGCAAAACCTATCGCGGAAATGTCTTTGCGAGAACAGTATTTTTTGTTTCGGGATGTGGGAATAGTATTTCCAGTTTTAGCGGTTTTGGCCGTGGCGGCGGGAGTTGCGGTTGAGGATATTTCACTGTTAATTAATCGCTATCTTGATGCTGATGATATTATTGCTCATGCCACACAATTAGTTAGTGGGAACGATTTAATGGAATATTTGAATTTGCCCCGAAGTCCGCGCATCGGTCAATTTTTAATGGAGATTCAATTAGCGCGGGTGGAGGGGAGAATTGCGACTCGCGAAGATGCGCTGAAATTGGCGGCAGAGTTAGTTAATCAGTAAGTTGAAATTGAGATATTGCAGAAATTAGAACGGGCAAGATGCCCGTTCCACAAAATTTAACTTTCCCGTGGGGAGTAGGGGTTGGGCTTCTAGCCAGCCCTAAAAAGTTTGTTGACAATCCTCCCAAATCAGAATCTTAAACAACATCCCTTAATTCTTCCGGTAATTCAAACTTGCCATCGGCACCCGCTTCAAACTCAACAACTTTCAACACAGCATCAACATTTAGCGGCCCGTAAATGTGCGGGTAATTTTCACCCGCTGCCAATTCATACTTAAGTTCAGATTCTACTTTCTCCGAGTCAATCGAAAGCAACAGCAATCCTGTTTGTCCCACAAAAAATTTATTAGCAGATTTAAGAACTTGCGGCAGAGTCGAACAGTGGATAAATCCTTCTGTATCTAGCGTATCTCCGCGATAGAATTGAACTTTTTTTGCTTGTTCCCACTGTTGACTGCGGGTGATGTGAAAGATAACGCTCATAAATTATTTTACCTGGAAAAAAGAAGCTAGGCAGAGCATCTAGATATATGTTCCAAGGCTCTACCTAGGAACGAGATTAAGGCAATCAAATCCTTACTACAAAACTAGCACGATACGAGTACATCCGATCGCCTGAGAACTCTCATATCTTCCTCATCGAGTTCGACTGGTGTGCCGCTGCGAATTAGTTCTACAAAATCCTCATTCGGCACCATGATGCACAAAGTGTACAAACGTTCACTGCCCGTATTCTCAATTACGTGAGTGCCCATTGGAGGCACTAACAAACTATCTCCCGGTTGAATACTAACTGTTTTGCCATCGCAGGTTGCTTGCCCTGTTCCTTTGAGTACAAAAAACATTTCTACTGCCAATTGATGGCGGTTGGGAGGAGTTTTGCCGCCCACATCGAAAATCTCCACGCAAACTGTTAATGAAACATTAGCTATTACCGGATCGAAAACGATAGCTAATCTATTAGTATCGCCCGGACTGATGCGAAATGCTTGGTAGTCTTTGGGAGACTTTATAATAGGAATCATGCACTGGTTTGTCATTTTTTTATTATTAGTTGTCAGTGGTTATGTTTCTGCTGTCATTAGTGGTAAATCCAGAGTCCTTAGTCCGCCGCTCAACCTCCAAAGTTTATTGATTTCACAGGAGAGTTCGCTGTCCGAGCAGGAAGCGAGATATATAGGCAAAGCTTGGCGTGACTCTCGCACTCCTAAAAAACGATTTTTACACTCCAGAGGGATGCTCCCCTAATAACTACTATTTAATTGCTTCTAACATAGCCTGAGAATCAGACAAAAAGCCAAAACATTGTTTAACGTTATACAGAGTAGCTTGCCAGCAATAATCTGGCGATGTCGTAGCTGTACAATCTTTGACCAAAATACAGTCGTAACCGAGGAAATTAGCATCTTGCAGTGTAGCCATGACGCACTGATCGGCGTTTACTCCTCCAAAGAAAAGTGTAGTTCTGCCGAGGTTCCGCAAGATACTATCTAAAGGAGTATCCCAAAAGCCGCTCATCCGATATTTATCAACGCAAATATCCTCCGGTTTGGGTGCCAATTCATCGACAACTGCGGCCGCCCAACTCCCTGCCATCAGTACAGGTGCGTTGTTTTTTGGCAGCGGATCTCCCAAACCTACGCCGGATCCTGTGGGATTGTAAACGTGACGGGAAGCTGCACTAATATTGAGCAAATCGGGGCGGTTTCCCCAGTTAATCCAAATAATTGGTACTGCGTGCGCTCGCAATTTTGGCAGCAAATTTTTTAAAGGATTAATTGGAGTTCGGGCGGGCGTTACATCTACGCCAATATGTGCTAGCCAACCGTCGGGATGACAGAAATCATTTTGCATATCTATCACCAACATTGCTGCTTTTGATAAGTCCAAACGCAGGGTTTTAGTTTCTGTTTCCAGGGTAACAGGTTGAGGCGCGATCGGCGATCGGGTGATATCGGCAATTTTGGCATCAACTTTCCAAGCATTCGGTGGTACGCCCAAGGTACGGAGAGAATCAGGATTCATATGATTGTGACTCAAAAACACTTTCAATCTTATAACTATTTGTTTGTTACTAACTTGTCCGATCTTAAATCTTTACTATAATAGACCTCTTGCGAAAGTGCGATCGCTTTGGTAAAATAAAATAAAAAATTAGCTTAATAATATGAATTACGAACA
>NZ_JAUBQW010000216.1:0-6308 GCF_036701485.1 Microcoleus sp. Pol11C3
ACTTTCGAGATCCACCCATGTATCAGCACCGCAAATCACTGCACAAATGGAAATCGTGATAATATCAATTAATTGATAATGTTTCGTCCGCTCAATTCTTGGGTCTTCTAAGTCGAAAAAATGGTCGACAATGGTGATTTTAGGTTTAAGTTTCATACAGCGCGAACTCTGATTAAATATTTTGTAAGTACTCAATAATTATTCTCCAATATACCAGATTCTGTTAATATTAAATTTAGATGCGTTCGCCCTGGTCGCAGACACTGTTGAAAAGGATGCAGCAACTTTAAAAAGCCAACATTGCAACATTTACCAACGAGTTTTAGTGTGCATCTCGACTTATCGGAATTTCTTGCAACTGCGGCAGCGAGGCGCGAGGATTGCTAGCTACATGAATGCCCCGTTTTATGCTGTGTTTGTCAAAGTTCCAGAGCGATTTTTAACCACAGCAGAAAGCTTGCACGTTGAAACTTGTGAGAAACTCTGTCAACAATTTAACAGGCAATTTTTGCGGTTAAACAGCACTAATATAGCCAAAGCGATTTCCGATGTAGCTCAACAGTATCGCGTTACTCAAGTTGTGGTGATTGGCGAAAGCCAGTAATCCCGCTGGAATTGGCTGCTGCGGGGTTCTTTGACTCAACATTTAGTGGGATCGCTCAAACACGTAGATTTGCACATCATCGCCACGGAAAAAAGTGGAGTTTCTAATTAGTAATTAGCCATCAGTCAATAGTCATTAGTCATTAGATCTCCAGTAAATCAACCATAATACTTGTAGAGGAGGGTTTCACCAAAAATCTTTAATTCTCACTAACAATCTATATTAATCTGCCCCACCACTTTTGGAGGATAGCAGGCTCTAGCTGATGGCGGATGCGCCAGAAGCTTTTACGTGCCAAAATCGCCCTTGTTCAACCTCATTAAAAGTGCGATCGCTATGGCGGATATTTACATTCTCAAGCTGCTAGTTATTGGCATCCTCCTGCTGACCGTCACCTTGGGTTCGGGATGGATTTCGCGATTGCCTGTATCTTATGCCTTAATTTATCTAATTGTGGGTATCGGATTGGGACCCTACGGCGTCAAGCTTATTGACTTGCGTCCCGAAGCTCAATTTTTAGAAAGACTTACAGAATTTGTAGTTATTGTTTCTCTGTTCAGTTGCGGCTTAAAAATGAATCGCCCGCTGCAACTTTGGGCCTGGAATTCCACAGCGCGACTGATCGGTTTTTTAATGCCCATTTCGATTTTTGCTGTTGCTGCGATCGGCCATTGGTTTGTGAAATTAGATTGGGCGGCTGCCATTTTATTGGGAGCAATTCTCGCTCCCACCGATCCAGTTTTAGCCTCAGAAGTTCAGTTAGCTAATCTAGACGATCATGATGAATTGCGCTTTGGTTTAACATCGGAAGGTGGTTTGAACGATGCTTTAGCTTTTCCCTTTGTTTATTTCGGCATTTATGCGCTAAAAGATAACAACTGGCCGAACTGGTTTTCGCAGTGGGTAGCAGTTGACTTGATTTGGGCGATCGCCGCAGGTATCGTTATGGGAATTTTAGTAGCGAAAGCCGTCACCTGGATTGATCGCCAACTCCAACGCTACCGACCGGCCGATCAATTAATGGAAGATTTCATTGCTCTCAGCACAATTCTGCTCACTTATTCCCTCACAGAAGTAGTCAACGGCTACGGATTTCTCGCAGTTTTTGTAGCAGGAATTGTTGTGCAGCGGAGTTACCGAAACCCAGAAAAGCCGCTTTCCCAACTGCACTTTACCGAGCGCATAGAAAAGTTAATGGAAGTAGCAACTATTTTACTATTAGGTTCGCTTTTGCGCTTAGAGCCTATGTTGGCATATGGAGGATACTCCCTCTTAGTAGCTGGATTGTTGATTTTTTTAATCCGACCTGTGGGAGCTTGGATTAGTACGATCGGCAGTCCTTTGCATCCCGCCAGCCGCTGGCTCTGGGGGTGGTTCGGCATTCGTGGTGTCGGTTCTATCTATTATCTTACCTATGCTTTGGGTAAAGGTTTGAAAGGCGAAACCGCCGAAAAAATTGCCTGGATTACCTTTACAACAATCATAATTTCTGTGATTCTGCACGGCATTACTTCCACCCCGTTAATGACCTGGTACGAGCGCCGAATCAAACCTAAAGTACCGGATTTAATTTAATTCATAGTCCTAGACGCATAAATACCTTTATAAACAGGGTTTTTCACTCCTATTAAAGATTAACCATGCAGTCTCTTCCTAAAAAAAACTGGTTTCTGCGTCCAGGACTAATTGAGTAAGGTGTGTGACTTTGAGTTCTTCAATTACCAGTGAGATGATTGAGAGTCACGCACCCTACTAAATCTTAATTCTCGATCGCCCCCAAAGCGCACAGCCTTGCTTTCTGTGCGTGAGTTATGCCGTCACTCTTAAGTTGACAGCAAAGGCATTGCCACGCATCCTACAGGCGTTAAGGGACCAGAGGAGACTCGAACTCGAAAGCGCCGATGTCAATAATTCCCCCGCTAACGCGATTAAAAGGAGAGATACCCCGCTGGTCGTAGAAGGGAGGACCGATAAAAGGTCCAGACGTTAAAACAAAAGCTGGGTCGCCACCATTAATAGCGGGACTACCCGGTTGCAGTGCCACAGTCTGAGTCGGGCCGCCGTTATTTGCCCGGGGGTTTAGTAGAGGGTCAATAGGTGCAGCAGCAGTGCCAACTCGATCGCCAACAGCAGTAAAACCAGTGCTGCCAGTACCGTTGCCAATTAAGTTGTAGCCACTGCTGGCGAAGCTGCCGTCAACGTCAGGGTTAATGGCGGCACTGTTGAGAGCGATGATAGTATTTTTGACATTCAGCGTGCCGCCATTCCATATAGCACCGCTACTTATAGGGTTCGGTAAGATGCCCGGGAATGTGTTAGCGGTGTTGGGGTTTGCTTTGTTGCCGGAGATAGTGCTGTTGGTCAGCGTTACCGTGCCAGCTTTGTTATAGAGGCCAGCACCCTGGCCACCTTTGGTGGTTACTTCGTTTCCAGAGAGAGTGCTGTTCGTCACCTCTACTGTGCCGTTATCGTTATAAATGCCACCACCATACAAACCTCTATCAAAAAAACTACCCACAGTGTTACCAGAAAGAGTGCTGTTCGTCACTTTGACTGTGCCACCCTCACCGTTATAAATGCCGCCACCACTGCCACCGCCGGCATTGTTGCCAGAAAGAGTGCTGTTTTCCACCTCCACAGTACCGCCTTGGTTAAAGATGGAAGCACCATTTACTGATGCCGGAAGTCCTAGGGTAAAACGCACTCCAAAGTTGCCAGAGAAAGTGCTGTTTGCTACTTTGACTGTGCCTGGGCCAGTGTTAGAGATGCCACCGCCTAAGGTAGCGATGTTGCCTGAGAAAGTGCCGTTCGTCACGTTTACTGTGCCGCTATTGTTTGAGATGGCAGCGCCTTTGCTTGCTGCCGAGGCACTGTTATTGGAGAAAATGCTGTTAGTCAAATTTACTGTGCCGCCCTCATTGTGGATGCCACCACCACTGGGGATAGGATTCAAAGTCAAGTCCAAGAAACTGCTCAAACGGTTGCTAGAGAAAGTGCTGTTGGTCGCATTTACTGTGCCGCCATTGTTGTAGAGGCCAGCACCGCTGCCACCTGTCACAGTGTTGTTAGAGAGAGTGCTGTTGGTCACATTTACTGTGCCACCGTCGTTATAGATGCCGCCGCCGTCGTCACTTATTAAACCATTGGCGATAGTTAATCCGTCAAAAGTCGCACTGACTCCACTGTTTACCTTGAAAATCCGGTAATCTCCGCCCGTATCCCGCCGCACTGTCAGGTTGCTAGAACCAGTGCTATTAGTAATAGTCACATCGCCGCTAATGTCAGGTAATACTCCTGTGAGATTGATTGTCTGCGGTCCGGCTGGCAGATTGAAAGTAATAGTATCATTCCCAGCAAAAGCGTTAGCATTCAGCAGTGCTTGTCGAAACGAACCTTCTGCCAGACTGTAGTCTGTCAGGCTGTCATTGCTATTGACAACTACGGTATCATTGGCTGCGATCGCGATAGTAGTATTGTTTTGGTTAGCATCAACTTGGTAATTCCCATCTGCTAGTTTCAGCTTCAGCGTCTCCTGTGCCTCAGCTTGGATATCATCGACAGCGGTGAGGCTCACATCTACAAAATTTTGTCCAGCCGGGATGGTGACGCTGAGAGTTGAACTGTTGACAGAAATGCCGCCACCGCTGAGGGTATAGTCGCTAGGTTTAGTTGGATTCTTGCTAGTACCGTCTATTGCTAGGTTGACTGTTAAGTTGCTGCGACCCTCACCAGTGCGACTGATGCGAAAAGTGGCGGGATTGTTGCCTGTTTCTGCTGCTAACTCATCTATAACAGCGATGCTGACCCTTGGCAAAAAGTCATCGTTAATAATAGTGAAGGTAGCAGTTTGCTGACTTCCTAAAGTTACCCTGCCTACAGGGTCAACCAATTTCAATTTAATCTCTTCGTTGGGTTCTACAAAGGTATCTCCCACAATAGGAATTGATACAGTTTTGGAGTCTTCGCCGCTGGCAAAGTTGATAGTAACTGGCAGATTGTTAATGTAGTCTTCGGTAACACTAGCTGTGGAAGAGGTATCTAGTTGCACTTGGACGCTGACTGCCCCCTCACTGCTGCCAGTGCGTTGAACTGTGGCGACAACTTGATTGGGACTGCCACTGTTGCCCTCGTTAGCACTGTAGCTAGAGGTGCTGAATTCTAAGATACTGGGGGTTGATGTTGAGGTAATTGGAGCGAGTGAGGTGGTGAAATTGGCGGCTGTGATACTGCTGCTGTTAATACCTTTTAAAATAGCGAGATATTCGCCTGTCACCTTATCTCGAACGATCGTATCTCTGGCAAAATCCCCTGTTCCTTGAGAGATATTCAAGTCTTGAAATTCCAAGCCTCCATCGAGTCCTATTAAGTCTGTACCCAGGCTAAAGTCGGCAATCAAGTCTGCATTGGCAAGACTAGAATTGCCTTTAAAAGAATTATTTTGTACTCGGCCGATCGCAAAAACGTCGTCACCATCGCCACCGCTTAAGGTATCGGCACCGCTATCTCCAAATAGAACATCATTGCCTTCATTTCCAGATAGCAAATCATTTTCTTTGCCACCGCGCATAAAATCGTTTCCCTGCCCTCCTTCGAGGGTATCATTACCGTTATCGCCAAACACCCAATCCTCGTTTTCGCCGCCTTGAATTAGGTCACTGTCTTTGCCGCCGTAGAGGGTATCATTGGCTTGGTTGCCCAAGATGTAGTCCTTACCTTGGTTGCCAAAGATTTGATCGTCTCCTTCTGCGCCAAACAAAGTATCATCGCCTTGTTTGCCGAAGAGCGAGTTACTTCCAGGAAAGCCAATTAAAACATCGTTGTTAGGGGTACCTTCAAGTGTAGCCATTCTTTTTGATAGATAGATGGTAAGTGATGGTTGTAGCTCTAGCGCGGATCTCGCGGGTTAGGGGAAGCGATCGCGATTTCCATCGCGCGCGTACTGCGATATTGCAAATTAGAATCTATGACGCTACCAACTTTATTAAGTTCCACAGTTGGGCTGGCTAAAGGAAGTGCGTAGGCTTTGCAATCTACTACTGTTTTGTTTAGCTATTAAACTGGTTTTATCCAGCCCGTGTAGCTGGTGCGATCGATCAACTTTACGTCATCCTATTGGTTGCCGATCAATAATAAACAAAGTTTATTGTCTCGCGCGATTGAAAAAAATCAGAGCGAGTTCGCGGCTGCAACGAAATTTCAAGCATTAGGGAGCCTTCTGCACCACGTTGACAGGGGTGACGGGTTTCACCCCAACTAATAAAGCGAGTTCCCGCCACTTCCAATAACAATCTGCATCAGTAAAACCAATTTCTCGAAACCAGCGCAATTGCGTTTTTACATCCAGCAATTTATTAGAGGGATCGTCTGGTGAATCGCTAATACCCAGCGCCACTCAAAACTTCTCATGCAAAGCCTCTGTTGGCGACGCTACGTGCTCCTAATTGCCAAAAATGCCTCCCGGTTCCAAAACCTCGAAAATCTCAGTGTAAAGCGAACGTTTGCGATCGTCTGCTACATGATCAATCGCAAAACTAGAAACAACCGCATCAAACTTGCCTAAATCCGGTAGCGATTCATCACAATTGTGTTCGATTAGCGTGACATTTTGGTCATCAGCAAAGCGAGTTATATCATGTCCGGTAGCATAACCATAATTAGGGCTTGCTGAATAATCGATCGCAAACTATGAATAGGAGCGACCGAT
>NZ_JAUBQW010000217.1:0-6295 GCF_036701485.1 Microcoleus sp. Pol11C3
TGTCATATCACTAATGGCAAACACTTCTCTCTAATAGTAGCTTAAATTTACTCCTTCCTTTCCTTCAGGGCACTACCAGATAAGAGATAATTCAAAAGTGTTGAAATCCTCGATCGACCTTTAATACAAGATCAGGATAAATACCGCTGCTATCAGTCAACCAGATATCTGTGCTATCCGTAGCAATTCCCACAATCGCAGCACCATCACCGATTTGTTCCACCAATAACTGAGCATTCGCGATCGGCAAAAACAGCACTAACTCGAAGTCTTCCCCGCCGTACAACGCCCAATCTAAAGCTTTTTCGGTTGATACTATTTCGCTGAAAATATGGGGAATTGGTATTTTCGTGCGATCGACTTTTGCGCCAACACCGCTAGCCCGACAAATTTGAATAATCGCATCAGCTAAACCGTCGCTGCTGTCCATTCCGGCGATGGAAAACTCACCCGCAGAATCTAATATCTCCCAAACAACCGACAAAACATCCAGCCGCGGTTTAGGGCGCTGGTGAGCGAGAATTAAAGAAGCCCGATCGACTTCTGTAAGATTTTGCCCGAATTCTGGATTTAACAGCAATTCTAATCCCGCGCGGGAGGCTCCGTGAACCCCAGTCGCGACAATCGCCCAATCCGATCGCGCCTTTGACCGACTAATGGTACGATCGCACTCAACCTCCCCAAAAGCAGTAATCGCCACAGTCACCACGGGCGATCGCACAACATCCCCACCGACGATCGGCGTATCATATTCTTGCAAGCAAGCCGTCATTCCCCGATAAAACTCTTCAACCCACTCCACAGCCGTATCTGCCGACACAGCCAGGGCTACAGTTACTGCCAGAGGCCTTGCTCCCATCGCAGCCAGATCCGACAAATTCGCCGCTGCGGCGCGCCATCCTGCGTAATAAGGCCCCGTAGTGCGATCGCTAAAATGCACTCCATCCACCAACATATCTGTAGTGATAGCGAGAGATTGGTTGGGATTTGTAGCCATGACAGCGCAATCATCACCCACTATCTCTGCGGGGCAGAATTTTTGCAATATTCTTAAAAGACCTTGTTCCCCGATATCTTTAATCAGCATTAAAAAGGATTTTTTAGTGAGATGCGGGCGGGCAAGATGCCCATCCTACAATAAACTCAATGTATTATGGAACAGGTATCTTACCTGTAGCACGTTATTGGTGCGTAATTCCTAAACCAATGACAACTAACAACTAACAACTGTCAACTGTCAACTGTCAACTGTCAACTGTATTACCATTCCTTACCCGAACTCGGCGGCAAGCGCAACCGGGGAAACCTATAAAAAGTATCCCCTTCATCATCTACCTCTAAAACCGCCGAAAAAATCTTCACTTGCCGAGTTAAATACTGCTGAGCCACTTCTGCCTCAACCCTAGCATTAGCAGCCAGTTGAATCAACGAAATTTGACTGTTTTGAGTTTCCAACAACTGATAAAAAGCCTCATCCAATCGCTGCTTTTGCTTGCTTTCATTCACATTTTTTACAATCAACAAGCCGGCGAATCCGCCCAAACCAATTACCAATAAAAATTCTAAAATAGCCATATTCTGGATTAAATTCCTGATTTCAATAACGAAACTATAAAAATAATCTATTCTTCCCGCCCGCGGAGGCGGGATTTGTCGGTGCAGAAGCGATTTCAATCGGCTTCACCTTTATGTAGAAACGGTTTCAATCGCCGTCATTCTTGATTTTTTCAGCCCGCGCAGGCGGGCTTTGTTTTTGTAAAAGCGATTTCAATCGCCGTCATTTTTGACAAGAAGCGATCTCAATCGCCGTCATTAATTAAACTTGAGGTCGCACCAAATTTTCGATTCCTTTAACTACCTTAGCAGATACAATCTTGTCTCCCTGCTTCAGTTTCTCCAAAACTTCTTTTCCTTCAATCATGTAACCAAAAACAGCATATCGGCCGTCCAAAAGATTCAGGCCAGCGGGCGTGAGTTCAGGTTCAAACAAGAAAAAGAAAAACTGAGAAGAACCGCTGTCGGGTTCAGCTTCATTGCGGGCCATTGCCACAGTACCGAAAGCAGAAAAAGGCAAAACAGGCTCGTCGCGATAGCGCCCCGCATCTTCTAGAGTAATCCCATAAATAGGCTCCTTTTCGTCCCTGACAAGCACTTCCAGTGGAACATTCCGGTATTTGCCAGTAGCTGGGTCAATAAAACCCTCTTCCTTGCCTTCGGGATCTCCGGTTTGCAAAACGTAGGATTCTTCCGATCGAATAAACGGTAAACCGTCATAAAAACCTCGATCAACCAAATCCACAAAATTACCAGCCGTAACCGGGGCGCTGTAGCCGTCAACCACAACAGTAATTTCCCCTTTTTCTGTTTGTACAGACACAGTAGCGCGCCCTTTCAGTTGAGGCAGATTAGCATACTTTGCAGGCACTTCAAAAGGAAACTTTGTCACCATCAACTCTTCGATTTCGCCTAGCGAACCGAGGATTGTGGCTTTCAAGTCAATCACTTTTTCCTTGTCTTTAGCCTCAACAGCCTTTTCCAGTTGAGCAATTCCCTCCTTGACTTCTGCAACTAGCGCCTCAGCTTGCGGCTTTTGCGCCTCAGAAATACTCTCTAAAAGGTCAGAGTCCCGAAGGTTGAGAATCCTGGAAGCCTTGCTGACATCGCTGCTAATCGGCCCCCAACGTTTAGATCGTATGTGGTTGCCAATGTCTTCGAGACTGATTTGCAACTCTCGTACAGTCTGATTGTCAATAGGTAAAGCGAAGCGCAGCAGCGCCCGGCCGTCGGTAATCGCATTCCCAGCAGGCATACTGCTGCTGGGGCGTTTGGCATGGGAGACTGGACTGAAACTCAGTCCGAGAGTGAACAGCAGGAGCGCTAAAGCGACGGTTTTGACCCAGCGCTTGCACGTATCGATCGAGAAATTAGACCAATGCAACATAACTTTAACTTTTATTGCCTCTATTATCTTCCCACAGCGCTGTCGGCCTTCTATCCGTTTGCCGTGCACTCCTCGTGGCTGAACTTCCTTCCCTTGAGAGCTTTTTAGCTTTCCGTAAAGCACTTGCCCCCTTTGAACGGTAAAATAAAATGCCAATTGCTTTTTGATGCCGTCAGCTAGACTGCGGCTTTAACCTGACTGTAGTTCCCCCGTGCCGGCAAGGCGACGGGATTGCCCGCAAAAATTTATATGATCTCTAGTAACGACTTTCGACCAGGTGTTTCAATTGAATGGAATAACGGCGTGTGGCGGGTTATCGAATTCCTCCACGTCAAGCCCGGAAAAGGCTCAGCTTTCGTGCGGACAAAATTAAAAAACGTCCAAACCGGAAACGTAGTAGAACAAACCTTCCGGGCGGGCGAGACTATGCCTCAAGCCAACCTGGAAAAGAGCGTGATGCAGCATACCTATAAAGAGGGCGACGAGCTCGTCTTTATGGATATGGAAACTTACGAGGAAAGTCGGCTCAGTGCTAAGCAAATAGGCGATCGTGTCAAGTACCTCACTGAAGGTATGGAAGTCAGCATCCTGCGCTGGAACGACCAAATCATGGAAGTGGAACTGCCCAACTCTGTTGTCTTGGAAGTGATACAAACCGATCCCGGAGTCAAAGGAGATACTGCCACTGGTGGCAGCAAACCCGCCATCCTCTCCACTGGCGCTCAGATTATGGTGCCTCTGTTTATTTCCATTGGAGAACGGATTCGGATTGATACTCGTGAAGACAAGTACCTCGGCCGAGAGTAGAAACGAGGGAGGAAAAGGGAGTTTTTAGTTTTTAGTTCTGAGTTATGAGTTAAAGAAGTCCAAATTCTCTACTCATCGCTCACAGCTTAAAAACTATCCCTTTTGCCTCCAAAGTCGTTGATGCTCCTAGCTTCGCCTGATTCTGAATTTTCAATTTTCAATTTTCAATTTTCAATTCTTAATTACCCTTGAATCTGCTGTGCAACTAGACTTAAACCAGCTTTGTGACTTGCTAACTGTATTAGACAAAACTGGCATTTCGGAACTGACCTTAAAAAGTGGGGATATTGAACTGACAGTACGCAAAGGCATTCTGGCAAGTTCACCAGGCACCTCTGCTGCGCTCCCTGCTACCGTGGCCACTGTCGCTCCGATCGCGTTGGGGGCTGTTGCTAGCCCCACATTAGCGTCACCTCCTGCTGTTGACCCAAATTTAGGAGCAGATATGGCTGCACCTGTACCCGTCGCCCCTGTCGCCGTACCTGCTGCCGTACCTGCTTCTGTCGATACGAAATGGGTGCCAATTATCTCGCCGATGGTAGGAACCTTTTATCGCGCTGCTGCTCCCGACGAGCCGCCTTTTGTAAATGTGGGCGATCGCATCAAGGTGAGCCAGACAGTTTGTATTATCGAAGCGATGAAGCTGATGAACGAGATCGATGCTGATGAAGTGTCCGGTCAAGTGATGGAAATTTTAGTTCAAAATGGGGAACCTGTCGAATACGGTCAAGTTTTGATGCGAATTAATCCGGATTGAAACATTACTTTATTGTTATGGAATAAATGCTAATATTTCCCGATCACTTCTCTCCGGTGAGTTTGATGAAGTCATCCCAGCCTGTCCCGCAAGAGGTTGTGCAACAAGTTGCTGAGTATTTCAGTATTTTGAGCGAACCCATGCGTTTACGAATTTTGAACTTGCTTCGCGACGGCGAAAAATGCGTGCAAGAATTGGTGGAAGCTACTCAAACGAGTCAAGCCAATGTTTCTAAGCACCTAAAACTAATGCTCCAAGCTGGTATCCTCACTCGCCGGAGTGAAGGGACTTCAGCTTATTATAAGGTGCAAGACGAGTTAATTTTTGAGCTGTGTAATATGGTGTGCGATCGGCTGGCCAGCAGGATCGAACAGCAAGCCCTACACTTTAGGGCATTTAGCCTAACTACGAAGCACTGAAAATTAGTTGCCAGTCCTCAATCCTCAATCCTCAGTCATGAGTCATCAGTTATCAATTCCTATTCTCGGCCTTGAGACCGATGACTAATCACTTGTAACTAATGACTCATAATTACTAAAGGGGAAAATTTTTGTCAAAACTTTGGCGGGTACTCGGCTGAGCCACCTCCAAACCTTCGCCCCCTAAAAGTTCTAAAGGCTTCCCTTCCACCGAAATCCAAACCTTGGTATTCGGTTGTAAACTCGTAGCCGTATAGATAACTTGCCCTAACCGGCTAGTCATAGAATTGCTCCCTCCACCCGAAGTAAATTCTGCCGACAAATCGACATAAACTCCGTCATTCTTAACACTCAAACCCCTGAGTTTTGTCCCATTAGGAATTTCGCTAGAAACAGTTCCATCCTTCGGCCCGGCTAACAAACTGTTAAAAGCAGCTTGTAAAGCTGCATCAGGCTTGTCAGCTTGTTTGACAGCTACTTTCGTAGGAACTCCCTCAAATTTACCGTTGGCCTCTTTAACCCAGTAAACTTGCACTGTCTGGACATCTGTTTGCTGCAAAGGCTTTGGCTGTGGCAACTTTGGCACCAGAGCGTTAGGTGTCTGAGCGTTAGGCGTCTGAGCGTTAGGCGTCTGAGCAGTAGGGGCTGGGACAGGAGTTGGAGGGGGCACCGGGATAATTACAACAGGGGATTCCGCAGGACTTGGGGACAGCGCCGGAGCGTTAGTCGGAGCGGAAGACTGTGTGTCTGCGGGAGTTGGCGAACGATTCGCCGTCCACCAGGCAATGCCCCCTCCCGCAAGTAAAGCCAACCCGCAAACACCAGCAATCACTGCGATGGAGACGCGGCGTACTTCTTTTCCATCTTTCATAATACAAATTCTCCTTACAGATAGAGCGCTTGGGACGGTGAGGAGCGACTCCTGATCAGCTACATTTGTCTATGGTTAGATTCGGGAATTGACACAATTGCATTGCTGCTAGCGAACACTTTATAGCAAGCCCAACATATTCTGAATCCGACTATTGGAATCCTAGACCATAATATAAGATTTCGCCCGTGGAGTATGTCACAGTATCTCGATCGGCCTAGTGGCTATATTCTATAGTAATCATAAAAAATTAAAGAATAAAGGAAGGAAAAAATAAGTAAAAAGGAAGAAGGAAAGCAACGAATGGATGTAACGGAGGTAAGGGGGGTAACGGATTTAAGGCATTTAACAGATAGAAGCAGGTTTCTAAAAATATTTTTCCCCAAACAAAAAGCGCCCCTATTTCTAGGAGCGCTTTTTGTCAATCAAAAGCTAAAACTTAGCCATTGATAGAAGGAGCAACCAAAGCTACGGGAGTGACTTCACTTGCAGCCAAATCA
>NZ_JAUBQW010000006.1:0-96660 GCF_036701485.1 Microcoleus sp. Pol11C3
TCAATCTAAAATTAGAATTGAAGTCCCAATTACCAATGAAAAAGATAGACAAACTTATTTTGGTGCACTCAATTATCAAAGTAAAGAATTCCATATTCAGAGCCATCCATCTGGTGATGGAAAATCAACAGTTACATTCATAAAATACTTACAAGATAAATATAAAAATCGCAATATTATCTTGATTTGGGATGGAGCTAGTTATCATAAATATGGAGAGTTTAGAGACTTTTTATTAGAACTAAATGGTGACAAAGAACCTGATAATTGGTCAATTACTTGTATTTTATTTGCTCCCAATGCTCCCCAACAGAATCCCGTTGAAGATATTTGGTTACAAGCTAAAAACTTTTTAAGAAAGTATTGGTATTTATGTAGGTCTTTTAAGATTGTCAAGTTTTTGTTTGAGTTTTTTACTAACGAACATAAATTTGATTTTCCCAAAATACGTCAATATACTTACACAGAGAAAATCATTTAGGATTGCTCTAGATATAGAAAATCATTTAGGATTGCTATAACTCGAAGCCGTGGTCAGAAAAATTAGAGAAACATCCGTAGTCGCCGCGAGTGCTGTAAAAGCAAATGGTCATTACCAGAAATTACCTTTTATAGCTTGGATAAATTTTAAGTAAACTTGATATAAAGCTAATCCAATTATACAATTTATACAATAATAATGAAAAAACGGAACACTAATTATGCAAATTCACATTCAAACCTTCACTCTTAACAAACGATTTGCCCTTACCATCAGCCGTGGTACAACGACTACAAGTACCAATTTATGGGTGAAGCTAGAACAGGAAGGCATCGAAGGCTGGGGAGAAGCTTCGCCGTTTTCCACAGGTTCTGGGCCTCAAACTACCGAAATTCTGTTAGCCGCATTGCAGGAAGTTGCACCGCTGCTAGAAAAGTTTACTCCGTTCGATCGCCAAAAAATCGCACAAGTATTAACAGAGGTCAACTTACCCTCAGCCGCCCGCGCCGGCATCGACATGGCAATGCACGACTGGCTGGGCAAAAAAGCAGGCTTGCCGCTGTGGAAAATGTGGGGATTAGATCGATCGCGCATCGTCCCCACCTCGGTCACAATCGGCATTAATTCGCCGTCTGGTGCAAGAGAAAGAGTACGCGATTGGTTTGGTAAAGATGCGACAGATCCAGGAAGCATCCAATACCGCGCCGTTAAGGTTAAATTAGGAAATCCCGAAGGAATCGAAGCCGACAAAGCTATGTTAATAGCAGTGCTAGACGAAGCACCAGCTAACCTTAAAATTAGTGTAGATGCTAACGGCGGTTGGAGTTTAAAAGATGCAGCAGAGATGTGTCGCTGGCTGGAAAAATACAAGATAAATTATGTCGAACAGCCGCTTTCACCCGTCGCCGATATGGATGAATTCTCAGAACTGTACCGTCAATCCCCCCTACCAATTTTTGCTGATGAAAGTTGCTTTAATAGTTCCGATATACCCAAGTTGGCGCACTGCGTCCACGGCATCAATATCAAAATGATGAAGTCAGGCGGATTGACTGAAGCGATGCGGATGATTCACACCGCAAAAGCCTGCAATTTGCAAGTAATGTTCGGCTGCTATTCAGATAGCGCGATCGCAAATACAGCAGCAGCACAACTTTCACCGCTAGCTGACTATTTGGATTTGGACAGTCACTTAAATTTATTAGACGATCCTTTCACCGGTGCTACCATAGAAAATGGGTGTTTGCTGCCAAACGGGCGATCGGGATTGGGAGTGCAGCGAATGAAGATTGTAGAATAGAAGTATCGCTCAAAATAAATCTGGAGATAGTATGATACCAGTAGAATCAATAGGACAGGGAATTGATAGAGAAGCCAAGCTTTTTTTTGAAGAACATAAACCGCCCACTGATTTAATTTTTGATGATGGTGCAGAAATAAAAAGCAACCGCCACCGTATAGCAATGACCGTTTTAATCCGTTCCGTAGAACAAGGTTTAGCTAACCGGAACGATTTTTTTGTCGGTGGCAATATGTTTATTTATTACAGCGCTAAACAGATTCGCAATCAGGATTTCCGAGGCCCGGATTTTTTCGCTGTGTTGGGTGTTGACAGCAATACTTCCCGACAAGGCTGGGTAGTTTGGGAAGAAAACGGACGTTACCCCGATGTCATTGTGGAACTGCTGTCGCCGTCAACGGCAAATCAGGATACAGGCAAAAAAAAGGATATTTACGAGCAGGTTTTTAGAACGCCCGATTACTTTGTTTTCGATCCTTTCGAGCCGAATTCTTTGCAAGGATGGCGTTTAGATGCCACACTGCGTTATCAGCCGTTAGTGCCCAACGAGCGGGGTTGGCTGTGGTGCGAAACGTTAGGTTTTTGGTTGGGTACTTGGGAAGGAATTGTCGATCGAGAAACAGCAACTTGGGTGCGTTTTTTCGATGAATCTGGCAATTTAGTTTTGTTGCCGGAGGAAGCCGCTCAACAGCAAGCCGAAGCCGCTCAACAGCAAGCCGAACAGCAACGCCAGCGAGCCTCGCGACTAGAGGCCAGATTGCGAGAATTGGGAGAAGATCCCAATGATCTTACCCTGAACCCAAATCACAGCTAACACCCAATAGATTTTAGATTTTAGATTGGATCTAAAATCTAAAATTGCCAATTTCAAAAGTGAACCAATGACTAAAAACTATCCCATCAAAAATGGCAAAGTGGCTATCCTGCTGCACGAGGGAATTCTCGGTTCTTCCGGCAAAACAGGTTTAGCATTTTTACGCTACAGCGAAGCACAAATTGTAGCAGTAATAGACTGCCAATGTGCCGGAAAATCTTTACCTGAATTAACTGGCATTCCTCAACAAGTACCGATAGTTGCTTCCGTTGCAGAAGCACTGCAATTTGGGCCGGATATTCTGCTAATTGGTATCGCTCCTTCCGGCGGTGTTTTGCCGGCGGAATGGCTGCCAGAAATTAATCAAGCGGTAGCAGCAGGTTTGTCAGTTGTCAACGGTTTGCACGCGAAACTTGCACCTTTGATAACAGTTCCGTTAACCGAAAATCAATGGATTTGGGACGTGCGTCAGGAACCGAAATCTGTCGGTGCGATCGCCTCTGCCGCCGCCGCTAAATTAAGCTGCCGCCGCGTGTTAACTGTCGGCACAGATATGAGCGTTGGTAAAATGTCAACCAGTCTGGAACTCAATCGCATTTGCTTACAGCGGGGTTTGCGTTCCCAATTTTTGGCAACCGGACAAACGGGTTTAATGATCGGAAATGAAGGCATTCCTTTGGATGCAGTGCGAGTTGATTTCGCGGCTGGTGCTGTCGAACAAATGGTGATAAAATTGGGTTCTGAATGCGATATTCTGCACGTAGAAGGGCAAGGTTCGCTATTGCATCCAGGTTCGACGGCGACTCTGCCGCTGTTGCGGGGTGTACAGCCAACTCACTTAATTTTAGCCCACCGAGCCGGACAAACTAGCATTCGCAATCACCCGCACGTATCGATTCCCAGGCTATCAAAAGTGGTCGAATTGTACGAAATGTTAGCTGCTGCTGCGGGTGCTTTTGCAGGGGGAAAAGTGAGCGCGATCGCCCTCAACACTCATCACTTAAATGAGGCAGAAGCGCTGTTAGCAATAGCTGAAGTTCAAGCAGAAACGGGATTGCCTTGTACCGATCCGGTAAGGTGTGGCGCCGAGGTTTTGTTGGAGGCGATCGACAGTTGATATGTTACAATTAACACCAACTAGCCAATCGCTACAGAAAACTATGACACAATCACTTCAAGCCAAAATACTGACACTGCGCGATGTCAAAACAAAATTTAATTTCCAACTTGCAGAAGACGAGCAATTCTTCCGGGAGTGGATTGACGATTTACCTGAAATTACTGATGAAGAAAAGCGATATCTAGACAAAATAAAAGCTGGCTATACTAACAGTGCGGAGTATCCCATGATAGAAGATACCGTAAAAATGGTGGTACTGGCTCCCTTGCTATTTTTAGCAGGTTTCTTCTTGACTCCGTTTCACATAGAGTCAGAAAAATCGGTGGAACTGGTTACAGTGGATGAAGATATACTTGTCAGAGGAAGCATTGATATTCTGCTTTTAATGGAATCTTTCTGGGTTGTTGCAATCGAAGCCAAGCGATCGCAATATTCCGTTGAGGCAGGACTTCCCCAGCTACTCTTTTATATGCTGAGTAACCCCAATCCCGACAGACCAACTTTTGGGCTTCTGACAAATGGCAGCAACTTCAGATTCATTAAATTGATTAAACAAGACACTCCGCAGTACGCTTTATCTTATGAGTTCGTAATCGATCGCGCCCAGGACTTTTACGAGGTATTCCGCATTTTCAAACGAATTGCTGCTGTAGTTACCAACTATAACTAATGACGGAATTTTCTGTTTCCTTACCCCCAGAATGCGTTCTACGCCAAGCGTCGGAGCAAGATATCAAATCAATTAGAATGTTAGTGTGGAGTGCCAAACTCGATCCTACTCAGTTGCGCTGGGAGCAATTCTGGGTTATCGAATGCGAGGGAAAATTGGCAGCTTGCGGACAGTTGCGGAACTTTGCGGGCGCGCAAGAATTGGGCAGTTTGGTGGTGGCGAAAGATTGGCGCGATCGAGGTTTGGGAAGCTACCTCACAAAATATTTAATTCAACAAGCTACAGAACCGCTATATTTAGAATGTTTGGGAAAGCGACTCGCATCATTTTATACTCGCTTTGGCTTCGTAGAAGTTTCCGTACCAGAATTACCGCAGTCGCTTAAATTCAAGTTCGGTTTGTCTCAATTAGCTAAAACTTTATTCAAAATTCCTGTAACAATTATGCAGTATCAAGCAGGTTGTCTATAATTATGACTTTTATGAATTTAAGATTCTGAATTTATGAATGGACTTTAAGTTCGACCTGTTCAATAATTGGATAACAGGGTGCGATCGCTCGGCATTGATCAAAAACTCCTACCGCCTCCTGATATCTGCGTAAGTCTCGATCGCCTATTTTCTCTGCCTAAAGAGGTAGGTACAAATCAATATCGCGTGGGGAGGGTGGGTGAAAGGCGAAGTTTACTTGCTTATATCATAGATCCGCTTACGGGCCCCTAATACCGCACAGGGTGTCAGAAACCAGGTTTTTAGGGGTTTGGTGCGTAAGTTACGGAGTAGATATTTATGGATATTCCGGATTGGGCGATGGAGACGGCGTAAGTTCATAATTCACTGTTCGCGGTAGTCCAGTTAGCTAAATTGGCACAGCTACAAGCGCGATCGGTAGGCAAAAACCCTTGCAAAATCGTTGCTGGCAGGTGGAAAGGTGTCCTGTGCCAGTACCAAAACAGGAAAGTGGACTGGCGATCGCACCAAAGACATTCGACTCCTGGCAAATTAGTAAGTGTAAAGCAAGTGAGTCACAACCCAATCAAAACATACAACCCAAAAATAAAACATCTTCACAGCAGTAGTAATGCGGAATCAGACAATCTCTAATGTAGCTAACAACATCTACCCTTAAGGTAAATCCCACCAACTGCTCAACCACTAAATCCTTAATTCAATACCTCGGAATTACTGGATTTAGACCCCCCGCAACCGCTTCGCAAATCCCCTCAACATTTCAAAAATTCTTTGCCTTTTATCCTGATAAAACCACGGAAGGCAAGAACAATGAAATATCAAGGCAATCAATCAATCTTAACCGAGGAAATGCAGCCTCTCAAATAGCATAAACAGACAATTACACATCCATATATTTTAACACCACAGGAGTAAATATCATGTTCAACGTAGTAAAAGCTTTCGGCTCGATTTTCTCTACCCAAGGATACAGCGCAGCTAACAATATGCTCATCAAAAATTACATCAACACCAATTTTAACTATTTCAACGAAGAAGCAGTAGTTGATGAATCGATTTACCCGAATCAAACAGGTCGCGTCCGCTTCCAAGGTAGCTGGTGGCCCGCACGGTGCGATCGCCAAATCACCCTCACACCGGGAGACACGGTTTATGTCATCGGCGTTGACAACATCACTCTGTTAGTTTCCCTCGCTCCCGCAGACTAAATCAGAGCATGAACAACTAGGAAATGCAACCTTTCAAATAGCATCAATAGGCGATTAAACTTCGATATATATTAACACAAAAGGAGTCAACAAAATGTTTAACGTAGTAAAAGCTTTCGGTTCAATTTTTTCTCTTCACACCTACAGCACGGAAAAGAATATCTTAATGGATAACTACATCAACACCAATTTTGTCTATTTCAACGAAGAAGCAGTCGTGGATGAATCTATTTACCCGAATCAAACAGGTCGCGTCCGCTTCCAAGGTAGCTGGTGGCCCGCACGCTGCGATCGCCAAATCACCCTCACACCGGGAGACACGGTTTATGTCATCGGCGTTGACAACATCACTCTGTTAGTTTCTCTCGCTCCTGCAGACTAAACTAGAAAGTAATCTAAACCTTTTCACGGTTAGAGCCCCGACTTCTGGAAGAAGTCGGGGCTCTTGCTATTCTGTTTATTAGAAATTAGGAGACGGCAGTGCCGTGTCCCTACAATATTATTATCGAATATCGCGCTACAATAAAATGGCATTTGTGAGAGCTTGTTTGTTGAGGCGATCGCCAATTAGAGATTCGCTACTTTCTGGACTTTCTGCTGTTGTTTCTGATGTTTTAGCGATCGGCGGTAGTGGTTCGAGCAGTTGGGCTTGAGCTTCCTGAATTGAAGGGTAATTTTCTGCCCAGGATGAAATCGCTTCTGAAAGGACATCGATCTCATCGGATAAGGGTTCGATTAGCTGGGCTAGTTCGGTTAATTGTTCGGCCGAGAAGAGCGATCGCTGCTGAGTTAAGAGTTCGATAAATGAGTCGATGTTTTGTTCGGGGAGTGACATCGATTCCCGTTGGATTTTGTTAATTGTTTGCCGAACAAATTGGAGAGACAAATCTAATAATTGCGCGATCGTCTCTAAATTTATCCCCAACCCTATCGTGCGACGAATGGCTTGTAACTTCGCCTGCCTCTCACCTTGTTCGAGTCCTTCTTCTAAGCCTTCTTGCTTGACTTCCTGGTAAAATCGAGTTTGTCTGAGTTCGCTTAAATTCAACATGGCGGCAATTTCCTCGCGGCTTTTCTGGGGGAGTTTGTAGACGATAATTGTTTCGATGAGGTTAATTAAATCGCGTTGAACGGTGGGATCGGATATCTGTTGTCGGGCCATTGCGATCGACTGGCGTGCTTGTTCTGCTGCTGTCTCTGCTGGCTCGATTACCAGTTTAACAACTTTCACTCCGAGCGATCGATCTGCGGCTTCTGGCAATTCATCGAGGTAAATCCGTTGGACGCGCTGACTGGTTAAGAGTTCCTGAAATTGCAGCATCTGTTCGTGTTCGATGCGACGATTGGGATAAATGACAACCACCCGCCAAGGATTGAGGGGTTTGTATTGTCGCAGGTAGAGAAAGAGTTCGCCAAAGATGCGGTAGTACAAGTCGGCATCGGGTTGAAACTGAACTTCAGCCAAGTAAAATGGTTTTTCAGGTTCTTCGGTTTTGGGGAGAAATAACCCGTCGATGCGGAATGCAAGTTGTTTGATTTCGCGGGAGGTGAATTCATAGGCGGTGGCTTCGTCTGGAGGGCGATCGATCAGTTCAAAGAAGAAGCTGGGAAATTCCTGAAACAGGCTGTAGAAAATAGTGTCTGTTTTCATGAGTTGTCGATGCGAATCGAAGATGGGTACTATACCATGCCAAGATTGGTAAATGCGATCGCTCGATAGTTTGAGTAGCGATCGCATCGACTCATTTTTCAGATTTTCGCTTGTCGATTTCGGCGATGGGCAACGACAATTTTTTCTCAATCTACTCGTTTAGCATTTAACTTTTATCTATTTCACTCTCCTCATCTTTCTGCAACGCAGCCAAGATTTGAAAGCACAGCCGAAGCAGAAAGAGCAGAAATCCTGCTTGGGGATTGAGCCAAGTGGCAACACCCACTATGGTAAACTCCATTACTTTGAGCCATTTCTTTTTGTTGGATTTAGACATTAGAATCACCTTTTTTTAATGCTTAAATCCATTGGAACAATTAGAATTGAGAGTTATTTAAACTGACTTGACTGACTTAGGCTGATTTAACCTGACTTAGGCTGGCTTCGGGCCAAAAAAGTAGCTAAACTATCTGTGTACCCTTTGCTCGTTTGCTCGTAATGCCCTTTCCTCATGACTTCTTGACCGAAATCGCTGGCACGAAAAAGCTGACTGACCTAGAGATAGCTGTTTTTTTGCGGCTATTTGGTCAAGATAAAAATAAGGTGCAAATTGCCATTGAGCTTGATACAACTGAAAGCGTTGTTAGTACGCGGCTAACAGGGGTTTACAAAAAGTTTGGAATCAACGATCTGGGTCCTGTTAAAGAAAGGGAGTTACGGCGCTATTTAGAGGAGCTGCAGAAACGTAAACCAGCGAGTTCACTGTCCAATCTGCCTGCGGAGAGCGTCAAAGATCCTGTTGATGCGTTAGTTCAGCAGGTACGATCGCGCCTCCACGATGACATCCAAAAGTTGCACGGCACTATGCCGCTTTGCGGGATCGATCGTTGCGTGCCGTTGGGTGACTTGTTTGTGGATGTCAATATTCTGGAGGAACTCAGCAGTAGTCGTAAATCCGAATTGCATGACTTGTGGCAGGACTTCAGCCAAAATCGCAGCTACCGCAGTTTCGATCGCATTGGTTTGGGCAAAGAGCTAAAACGGGTATCAGGTTTAGAGGTGCTGGCAAAGAATGCGAACCTGATGGTAGTGGGCAAACCGGGTTCGGGAAAGACTACGTATTTGCAGCGAGTGGTGATGGAGTGCAACGCAGGTAATTTACAAGCGCGCCGGATTCCGGTTTTGATTAAACTGCGAGATTTTGTCGAGGATGGGCGTTTTGTCGAGGATGGGCGTGAGGTTGCCTACTCGCTAGAGCGTTATCTAGAGGGATGCTGGCTGTTATCGGATGCCGAAACTAAATTGGCGTTACATCGAGGTCGGGCGCTGGTGCTGCTGGATGGGTTGGATGAAGTGACGGGAGAAGATGGGAAGAACATCGCCAAGGAAATCAAGCGGTTTGCTCGCACTTATCCGCAGGTGCAGGTAATTGTGACGTGTCGAACGCAGAGTCAGGAATCGCGGTTTGAGCGGTTTGATTATGTGGAGGTGGCGGATTTTAATGAAACGCAGGCGCGGGCTTTTGCCCAACATTGGTATAAGGCGGTGATGGGGGATGAGTCGGGGGGACTGGCAAAAGCGGAGGAGTTTCTGCGGCTGCTCTTTTTGGAGGAGAATAAGTCGGTTCGGGAGTTAGCAATTACGCCGATTTTGCTGAGTTTGACTTGTGCGGTGTTTCACCAGACGGGGAAGTTTTACTCGAAGCGTTCCAAGCTTTATGAAGAGGGGTTGGAGTTATTGCTAAAGCAGTGGGACGAACGTAGGGGAATCGAGCGAGATGAAATTTATCGCGATTTGTCAGTGGAGCGAAAGCTAGAATTATTGAGCTTTCTGGCCGTGAAGAAGTTTGAAAAAGAGCAATATGTGCTATTTGAGCAGACAGAAATTGAGGAGTATATTGCGGAGTTTTTGGGGATTGGGCAGCGGGATAGTCGGGCGGTGTTGAGGGCGATGGAAGCGCAGCATGGATTGTTGATTGAGCGATCGCAAAAAATATGGTCTTTTTCGCATCTAACTTTTCAAGAATATTGTACTGCTTACTCCTTTGCAAAGATTCACAGTCGTGACTCAGAAGACAAAGCAACATTGCAAGCACTAGCTCATCATGTTAATGAGAATCGATGGAAAGAAGTATTTTTTTTGACTACAGAAATGTTGGATGATGCCAGTATTCTAATATTGAACATGGAATCAGCAGTCCACAAATTGAGCGCCGTTGGTAAACTTACGGCTTGGTTGAACTGGGCACATTCCTCAACAAATAAAGCAACAGGAGATTTTAAACCTGTTATAAAAAGAGCGGCAGCTATGTACATAGCTTGTGCATTGTCTCCAGATATTATCCATAATATGGCTCTGGCAGAATGTATGAATTACCTTTCAAGATTAATTGATAGAATAGCACATTCTGACGATATTAATGAGGTATTGAGAAAGTTCGATACCTTAGTTCGCAATCGCGAGCGCCCTCAGAATAAAGTTACTTATTTAGCTCAAGAAATTGTGCCTATCATTCATGAATTAGAAATTTTCAGTGTTGTTGATTTTGAACTTTTAATAAAAAATCTTCAGATGTTAGAAATTGAAACTCCAAAAATTGAGAAAATTGAGATAGTTTATGACGGAGAATCCTACAATCTACTTCGATGTTTTGTAAATCGGGTTTTCCAAGTATGGGCTGAAAGTTTAAGTCTTCAGCAAGAATGGAAAGCAATATTTAGAACCGAAGGGGAATTATGGAATTATCTATATGCAAACGAAATGGTTATAGCTTGTAAAGAAAGGGCAGTAAAAATTTCGATAAAAACATGGGAATCAGTTCTTGAGAGAATGTTACTACCGATCGCCGAAATCGAAAAACGCAAACAGGAAAAAGCAGAGTAGGCTAATTCGCTATAAATCCTGTCTTATCTAATTTTGGCAGGGTTTATTTGAATAAACCCTGCCTTGAGTATGCTTAAATAAGCTTAGACACTCGCTAACCATCTTTAAACCAGTGAACTTTCAATCAGTCATTGCCACCTTAAACAAATTCTGGAGCGATCGAGGCTGCCTGATCGCCCAATCCTACGACACAGAAAAAGGTGCAGGAACCATGAATCCCCACACCTTTCTCAGAGCAATTGGCCCCGAACCTTGGTCAGTCGCCTACATCGAACCCTGTCGCCGCCCCACAGACGGACGCTACGGCGAAAATCCCAACCGCTTCCAACATTACTATCAATATCAAGTTTTAATTAAACCCTCTCCTCCCAACATCCAAGACATCTATTTAGACTCCCTCAGAGCATTAGGAATTAGCCCAGAAGACCACGACATTCGCTTCGTAGAAGACAACTGGGAATCGCCCACCCTCGGAGCTTGGGGCGTCGGCTGGGAAGTCTGGCTCGACGGCATGGAAATCACCCAATTTACCTACTTTCAACAGTGCGGTAGCATTGACTGTCGTCCCGTCTCCATTGAAATTACCTACGGACTAGAACGCCTTGCAATGTATCTCCAAGAAGTCGATGCCATGACGAAAATTCAGTGGAAAGATGGCATCACTTACGGCGACGTTCACCTGCAAGGAGAAATAGAACAGTGTACTTATAACTTTGAAGCTTCCAATCCCGAATTGTTATTTACTCTATTTGGATTGTACGAGCAAGAAGCCGAACAATTGACAAAAAAAGGATTGGTTTTGCCTAGTCTTGATTATGTGTTAAAATGTTCTCACACTTTCAATTTGCTCGACGCTAGAGGTGTGATTTCGGTAACTGAAAGAACTCGGTATATCACCAAAATTCGCAATTTGGCGCGGCGAGTTGCTCAGCTTTATTTGGAACAGCGCGAGAAGCTGGGTTTTCCTTTGGAAAAAGCTGTAAAAGTTTGAGTTTGAGTTGGATTGTGGGGCGGGCATCTTGCCTGCCTTAATAACGGGCAAGATCCCCGTTCCACGAAGAGTGAGTTGGATTGGGGAGTGGGCATCTTGCCTGCTTTAAGAACGGGCCAGATCCCCGTTCCACGAAAGCCATATTTTTAATTAATTAAATGCCTAATTATTCGGAAAATAATACAGAAACAAATCCTCAACTGCGAATTGACGGTGTAAGCTTGAAAACACCGATCGCCTCCAGTTACTTGTTGGAAAATATATCGTTTCAGGTACACAAGGGATCTCGCGTGGCAATTGTTGGCCCTTCAGGTGCGGGGAAAACAACGCTGTTGCGGTTGCTAAATCGGCTCAGCAGTCCCACCAGCGGCTCCATTTATCTGGAAAATACAGAATATCGCCAAATACCTGCGATCGAACTCCGCAAACAAATCACCCTCATCCTGCAAGAATCCAAGCTTTTGGGAATGTCGGTGCGAGAAGCATTGGCTTATCCTTTGAAGCTGCGGGGCGTGACTTCATCAAACATTGCAGAGAGAATTAGCGGGGCGATCGAACAACTGCACATACCCCAAGAATGGCTCGATCGCAGCGAATTGCAGCTTTCCACAGGCCAAAAACAGCTCGTGGCGATCGCCCGCGGCATCCTCCTGCAACCAAAAATCTTGCTTTTAGACGAGCCAACATCCGCCCTAGACGCAGGAAAAGCCGCCCACCTTTTGCAAGTATTGACACAGCTAACAAACGGCCAAACCACAATTGTAATGGTAAACCACCAATTAGAATTAGCCGAGCAATTTAGCACGCGAATTCTGCATTTACACCGCGGAAAGCTCATCGAAGACTCGCCCTCCCATCAAATAAATTGGCTGCAACTGCGGCAAAATTTAATCCAAGCAGAAGCAGAAGCTCAACAAGAATGGTAAATAAGCTAAAAAATATTTAGTTGGCATTTTGAAAACTCTTAAAATTATTGTGGGGTGGGCATCCTGCCCGCCCCAAAGATGCAACGCACTCCGCGCCCTACAGAATCAATGAGCTCCCCCACCACCCGCACCCGGTTTCACCTTTTTAAAACCCAAAACAGCAATCCCACTTAACAGCAAAGCAATTCCCACAAAGTAAAAAGAATCATTAAAAGCCATTACATAAGCTTCGCGGCGCACAAGATTATCAATTGCCTTAACTGCCTGGTCGTGGGCCACGCTCAAATCAGCACCGCGACTCACAAAATACTGAGTCATTTGATTCATTCTCTCCTGCGTCGCCGGATCGTACAAAGAAACAGATTCCACCAATCGATTCGAGTGAAATTGCTCCCGCTTACTCACCAAAGTTCCTAGCGCCGCAATCCCCATCGCACCTCCCATATTTCGCATCATATTAAACAAACCCGAAGCAGAACCAGCCTCGTGTTTCTCCATACCAGCAGTGGCAATAGTTGACAGCGGCACCATAATTAAAGGCTGTCCCATTGCTCGAACTAATTGCGACCAACGCAACTGATCGATACCCGTCTCGTGAGTCATGCTGGCATTCATAAAACAACTCACCGCAAACAAACTCACACCGATGCCAATCATCAGCCGCATATCGATTCGCTGCATCAATTTCGGCACCATCGGCACGAGGAATAACTGCGGCACGCCGCCCCACATAATCACCTCGCCAATTTGCATGGCATTGTACTGCTGGATCTGACCTAAATAGAGGGGCAAAATGAACACCGAACCGTACAATCCCACCCCCAAGGAAACATTCACAATAGTTGCTAAGCCGAAATTGCGGCGAGTCAGCAATCGTAGGTTAATAAACGGTTTTTTTCGAGTGAGTTCTATCCAGAAAAAAGCGCTAATAAATATGGCAGCAATTACGCTTAAACGTACAATAACATCCGAACTAAACCAGTCCTTGCGGCTGCCTTCTTCTAACACAACTTCCAGGGAACCCAAGCCGATCGCCATCGAGATAATTCCCCACCAGTCGCCCTCTTTTAGCAGTTCGAGTTTCAGCGGTGCGGGGGCGACGGCGTACCACACAGCAGCTAGCAGCAGCAGCCCTGGAATTAAATTTAAATAAAAGACATATTGCCAGCCATAATTCTCAGTCAGCCACCCTCCCAATGTCGGCCCGATGGATGGTGCAAAAGTAGCTGTCAGTGCGAACATCGCCATACCGATTGGCTGCTTTTTGGGCGGCAAATTTGTCAGCAAAAACGTAAAAGACATCGGAATTAAAATGCCCCCCGTGAACCCCTGAAGCGCCCGAAACACAATCATTGAAGTCAAATCCCACGCCCAAGCGCAGGACATGGAAAAGAATATAAAGAAAGCGGCATTTACCAAGATGTAGCGGCGGACTGAAAACACCTGCGACAGCCAACCAGTCAGCGGAATTACGACAATTTCGGCGACTAGATAAGCGGTGGAAATCCAAGAACCTTCTTCTAAAGTTGCGCCTAAAGCTGCTTGAATATCTTTCAGAGAAGCGTTGGTGATTTGGATGTCCAAAACCGCCATGAAAGCGCCGATAATTGTTCCCATGACCCCGATCCAGGTTTTTAAGGGAACGCGATCGCTCTGCTGTGGTATTGCACTTGTATTTGCCATTGGTTTAACCTCTGGTTGCGTAATTAATTTGGATGTTTTAACCGCAGAGGGCGCAGAGAAAGAGAAGAGATAAAGAGAGAAGTTTACAAATTGTTGAGGATTGCTAGAGATACAGTCATATCTTCGCTTTGGGAATGTGGTTTAATGTTGGCCTTTGTGCTTTTAGGCTAAATAGCTACTGCGGAATTAAACCCATTTTTTGATAAAGTGGTCGGACTAAGTTTTTTAAAGCTGGCAACTGTTTGGTAAAAATTATCGAGCCTAAAATACAAATTATACCTCCAATGATGACTGTATTGGGAGCGCCGATATAATTTGCCAATCCGCCGGCAAGTAAATTCCCAAACGGTGTCACTCCAAAAAATGCCATCGTGTATATGCTCATCACTCGGCCGCGTTTGTCGTCTTCCACAATTGTTTGCAAAAATGTGTTTCCTCCTGCAAATTGCAAAATGAAACCAAACCCAACGAACAACATCATGATTAATGACAGCCACAAGACGCGAGACAAACCAAAACCTATCAGCCCGAATCCCATAATTGCCGGTGAAATCGCAATCCATTTGCCGAGGCCAACTATAGTTTTGCGCGAAATCAAATAAATCGCCCCCGCAAACGCTCCGACTCCCGAAGCCGCCATCAAAAAGCCGAGAGTTTGGGCGTCGCCGTGCAGGATTTTGGTGGCAAAAATCGGGACTAAAACTGTGTGGGACATTCCGGCAAAACTGACTAATGCTAATAGCAGTAAAATTGCTCGAATCGGGGGAAACCCGAAGGCATAAATGAATCCTTCTTGTAATCTTTGTAAGGGTTGGGTATTAATTGCGGCAATTTTACGGGGTTTGATTTGCATCGCTAATAAGCCGGCAATTACAGCGATGTAGCTGAGTCCGTCAATAAGAAAGCAATAACTTGGGCCGACTGTAGCTATCAGCAAACCTGCCATTGCGGGGCCGATTAGTCGGGCTGCGTTGAACATCGAAGCATTAATGGCGATCGCATTTGCTAAATCTTCTTTCTTTTCTACAAGTTCCGGCACAAAAGCTTGCCGTGCCGGTGCGTCAAAGGCGTTAATTGCGCCTTGGAAGAAACTCAGTAGCAGGATCTGCCAAATGTTCACGACTCCTGTTAGCGCTAAAAATGCTAGCGCTAAGGATTGAACCATTGCTAATATTTGAGTGGCAAGTATGACTCGGTGGCGGTTCCAGCGATCGATTAAAACTCCTGCAAAAGGCAGTAAAATTAATGTGGGGATTTGACTTGTAAATCCCACCACGCCGAGCATCCAAGGTGAATCGCTCAAATTGTAGACAAGCCAAACAGTAGCGACTTGCGTCATCCAATTGCCAATCAGTGAGATGCCTTGTCCTGCAAAAAACAGGCGATAATTTCTCGATCGCAGCGCTGGAGGAAGTTGTATTGTTTTGATTTTTGCTAGTAGATTCATGCTGCAAGTACGGCTAGAGCAATCCTATTTGATTGGTAAACATTTTTTAGGGGTAGCGCCCCTGGGCCTACCCCTAATTAGCGCAGGGCAACCATCGGGGGACTGCCCCTAGACTCATTATTACGAATCATTGAGAATTGCGATATGAGCCGGAGGTTCTATTTTACAGATGCCGACAACCAGGATTTGAGTAGAGTTAAATTTTTGCCCGTAGCAAAACGAGCGCAACATTTAAATTTTTCTGTCGCGATCGCTTGACTAACGAGACATTCCTTCGCCGAACTCTTCCCTTAATCAATGCTCAACAGCCAAGTACCGAGGTAACGCAGCAAGGGAACGTCTCCGGGGGTGCGGATGCGGACGTTGAAATGGTACATTCCACCCGGAGATGGGTTTCTGACGTTGGAGAGTACAACCTCAACATTGTTGCCTGCAGGAATTGGTTCTTTGGGATAAATTTCTATGAATCGATTTTCTTTGTCCCAGATTACTTCTGCCAATTCAATAGATTTATCTTTGACGCGCACTTTAATGTCTTTTTGGTCGAATTCGCCTTTGTAGTAGTCTGGATAGGATATGTTGAGTTGGGCGATCGCCAGACTTACTTTTTTGGAAGGAATTCGCAGCCGATATCTATCGCCGCTCATCCCCGCTTTGCCGTAATCCAAGCGATAGCTTAATTGGTTGGCGCGCTCAGGGCCGCCGAAAATTGTTAATCCTGGCATGGACTGGGCTACACTGATGGCGGGTAATCCAGCCACCAAGCAACCTGTAACCGCTAGTGCTGAAAATAATCGTCGCATAACAACTCCTCTAATTAAACTCTTGGTGAACCTTAAATATTGCTCGCCCGAAATTTGCGATCGTGCCTACAATATATCGAATGTCTCAGCAATTTGATGAGGGCGAGCTACCGCCGGCTGAGGTCACTTTTTTTTGCGTATTTTTTGCGTAATACTGATAACAGACATTCAAACTACAGAATTAGGCGACATAAAATTATATCATAATCGGTGGCAAACTTAACAATTTAGCGAGTTTGAATGTATAAGATAAGTTAAAGATACGGGTCGAATTTGGGCGATCGGCTTTAGTATCAACGAGAGAAGTTTAGGGCAACGGCTGTTTCAATGTAAAGCAAGGCATCGGGCGATTAAAAATCGCACTTCAAGAAACCTGCGGAGGCAGGTTTTGTCTGTGTAGGCGCGGTTTCAACCGTCCTAGGAAGGCTTAAATAAGGAGACTGTATGAAATTAGCGATCGCAAAAGAAATAGAAGCAGGCGAACGCCGGGTGGCTTTAGTACCCGACGCTGTGGCTAAATTGGTAAAACAAGGCGTCGAAGTTTGGCTGGAAGCCGGTGCCGGCGCAAAATCCTTTTTCTCGGATCTTGCTTACGAAGAAGCGGGAGCTCAGGTTGTCGCCGATACCGCTAGGCTGTGGGGCGAAGCCGATGTCGTCGTGAAAATCGGGGCCTTGCAAGAATCAGAAGTTCATCAACTCCGGGAAGGAGGAGTTTTCATCGGATTTTTGAATCCTCTGGGAGATCCAGCTTTAGTGCAGCGTTTAGCCGATCGCCAAGTAACGGCATTCAGCATGGAAATGATCCCGCGCACCAGCCGCGCTCAAAGCATGGATGCGCTGTCATCTCAGGCTAACGTCGCCGGTTACAAAGCGGTACTGATCGCAGCCGCCGCTTTGCCGAAATATTTCCCAATGCTGACAACGGCGGCGGGTACGATTCGCCCAGCCAAAGTATTGGTAATGGGTGTGGGCGTTGCTGGCTTGCAGGCGATCGCCACGGCGCGCCGTTTGGGTGCGGTAGTCGAAGCTTTCGACATCCGCCCGGAAACAAAAGAACAAGTGCAAAGTTTGGGCGCTAAATTCCTTGATGTCGAACTCAAGGAAGAAACCGTAGCCGCCGGAGGTTATGCAAAAGAACTATCAGAAGCCGCCACAGAATACACCCGCCAAGTGCTCACTCAACACGTCAGCGCTTCCGATGCAGTTATTACAACGGCTCAAGTTCCTGGCAGAAAAGCACCTATTTTAGTTACTAGAGAAATGGTTTCTCAAATGAAGCCCGGATCGGTAATTGTTGACCTCGCGGCAGAACAAGGCGGCAATTGCGAATGTTCTGAAGCGGGGAAAGATGTTGAATGGAACGGCGTTAATGTCATCGGCCCGATTAATGTGCCCTCGTCGATGCCGGTACACGCTAGCGAAACTTACTCCAAGAATATCTCCTCTTTACTTCAGTTGATGGTGAAAGATAAAGAGCTCAATTTGAATTTTGAAGACGATATCATCGCTGGTGCTTGCGTCGCCCGCGACGGTGAGATTAGCAATCAGCGAGTGCGCGATGCTTTGGCTGCTGAGGCTTCAGCAGTCAATAGTTAGGAGTCATTATAGCGAACCTAAATCATAATCTCTCTCGTTACAATGCTCTGCATTGTAATGTACTCCAGGAGGCTCTGCCTCCAGTCTATACCGGAGGCAGAGCCTCCGATGAATGCGTTCCCAGCCCGGAGGCTGGGAACGAGTAAATGACAAATTACCAATTACCAATTACCAGTTCACACTTGTTATGGCAGAAGGATTGATTGCAGGTTTAGTGGTGTTTACTCTAGCGTCGTTTGTGGGATTTGAAGTAATTAATAAAGTCCCGCCGACGCTGCACACACCTTTGATGTCGGGATCGAATGCGATTTCGGGAATTGCGGTTTTAGGTGCAATTCTGATTTCTGGCCAAGGCAATGTGACTGTTACTTCGATTTTGGGGACGATCGCGATCGCCCTGGCCACAATTAACGTTGTCGCCGGTTTCCTAGTAACCGATCGAATGCTGCAAATGTTCAAGAAAAAAGAGGTTAAAGCGTGAGCGATTTTCTGCCCAGTGGCATTCAACTAGGTTATTTAGTTGCCGCATCTTTATTTATTGTCGGTTTGAAACAGTTGGGTTCCCCTGCAACCGCCCGTCAAGGAAATGTGTTAGCTGCGATCGGGATGTTAATTGCGATCGTCGGTACGTTGCTGGAAAAGCAAGTCATCAGCTACGAATTGATTGCTGTCGGAATTATCATCGGTTCCATTTTGGGAACAATTATGGCGAAAACCGTCGCGATGACGGATATGCCGCAGATGGTGGGTTTGCTTAACGGTTTCGGGGGCGCGGCTTCTGCACTCGTTGCTGTGGGCGAATTCTGGCGCTATCTCAGCATCCCCCAATCGCCGACGCCTGATGCGACTATCACGATCCTTTTGGGTGTGTTGATTGGCGGAATTACTTTCACTGGTAGCCTTGTGGCGTTTGCGAAACTGCAAGAATTGCTGCCGGGTGCGCCTATGACGTTTCCGCTACAACAGCCGTTTAATGCCATGCTGGCGATCGCACTTTTAGCCGGCAGTGTTTATATGCTGACGAAGCCGGAGGATGTGCCGGTATTCCTGGCTTTGGTGGCGATTTCCAATATTCTGGGAATCATGTTTGTGCTCCCGATTGGCGGTGGCGATATGCCCGTGGTGGTGTCGCTGCTTAACTCTTATTCGGGGATTGCGGCGAGTGTGGCTGGGTTCATTTTGATGAACAATATGCTGATTATCGCTGGTGCATTGGTGGGCGCGTCGGGGATTATTTTGACGCAAATCATGTGCAAGGCGATGAATCGATCCTTGGGTAGTGTGCTGTTTAGCGCGTTTGGTAGCGGTGGCGGTAGTGCTGGGGCTGCTGCTGGGGCTGCTGGTGCTACTGACAAAACTGTTCGCAGCATCAATCTCGAAGAAAGTGCGATGATGTTAGGCTATGCGCGATCGGTGGTAATTATTCCCGGTTACGGAATGGCTGTAGCGCAAGCACAGCACGCGGTACGCGAGTTAGCCGACGGTTTGGAAAAAATGGGTGTTGATGTGAAATACGCGATTCACCCGGTGGCTGGGCGGATGCCGGGGCACATGAATGTGTTGCTGGCGGAAGCAAACGTGCCTTATCCGCAGTTGTACGATATGGATGATATCAATCCGCAATTTGAAGAAACGGATGTGGCGTTGGTGATTGGTGCGAATGATGTGGTGAATCCGGCGGCGCGTCACGATACGGCGAGCCCGATTTACGGAATGCCAATTTTGGAGGTTGATAAGGCCAAGCATACGATCGTGATTAAGCGCGGGATGAGTGCTGGTTTTTCTGGTGTAGACAATGAGTTGTTCTACAAGGATAAGACGATGATGTTGTTTGGTAGCGCTAAGGATGTGGTTGCCAAATTGGTTGCTGAGGTAAAGCAGTTGTAGGATTTTTTAACCGCAGATGAACGCGGATTAACGCGGAGGATTAAACCCGGTTTCTTGTAGAAACCGGGTTTTTGTTGGGATTTTGTTTAGATCTCAATATTCTTCAGTCTCTTAGAGAGGGACTTCGTTGTCGTTGATTTGGTAAATCCGTGGGCTGATGCCGAGGCTTACCCAGACGAAATTTAAGCAACTATTAAACAAAATAAGGCTGCTTAAAACATGGCACGAATTTGCCATAACAAGACTTACGGACTCCGACCAAGAAACCGGGTTTTTACCGAATCAGTCCGCAGCAACAAAGTATTTTCGTAAAAAACCAGATTTCTGGGCCGCCATGCGTAAGTCATTATAATTAAATCCCCCATTGCTCCCCAGATTAGGTAAAATTATTGGCGTGTCTGAGGATAAACTATATGCGCTTGGTTAAATATATTGCGATCGCGATCGTCAATGCTTTCGGTGTCGTCATCGGTATTATTTGGGTTGCAGTCCCCGCAACAGTGGCTCAACCTTCCCTAAACTACCAACTCGCACTCTCTGGGCGACAGCCAGAGCGCCAAACTCCGCAATCCCTTTCCGAACTCTACAAATTGCGCGATCGGCTGAAAGTACAATTAGATAACCTTGCCAAAACTCCCGACAGCGCCCCGTTTCCGGCAGAACTTTGGAAATCAGCAATCCACCGCCAGCAATCCCACACTCTGACGCAGCAACTCCAAAACGTTCAAAGTCAGATTCAAATAGAAGAAAGAGCCAAATATAATTGGGACGATGCTGCTAAATTAGCTGCCCAAGCAGTCGCCATTGGACGCACTTCTAATCCTTCTTCTGCTACTTGGGAACAGTCCCAGCGGCTGTGGCAGTTGGCTATCAATACGCTGCGACTCGTTCCTCACGGTTCTTTTTTGACTGATGGGGCGATCGACAAAACCATCGAATACCAAGGAAACCTCAGTGTCGCTACCTATGAAATGCAAGTTGCACGTTCTGTTGAGAAAGTTAGAGCCGAAGAAGAAGAGATAAGAGAGCGAGCCCGCAAAGAGCAAGAGAAAAAAGAATTTGCTCGTCGAGAAATAGAGAGAAAAGAGCAAGAGAAAAAAGACCGGGCTAGAAAAGAACTAGAAAGGCAAGAATTCCAAAGGCAAGAATTAGCCCGTAAAGAACTAGAAAGGCAAGAATTAGCCCGTAAAGAACTAGAAAGACAAGAATTCCAAAGGCAAGAGTTAGCCCGTAAAGAACTAGAAAGGCAAGAATTCCAAAGGCAAGAGTTAGCCCGTAAAGAAATAGAAAGGCAAGAATTAGTACGAAAAGAACTAGAAAGTCAAGAATTCCAAAGGCAAGAGTTAGCCAGAAAAGAACTAGAAAGGCAAGAAGTTGAAAGGCAAGAGTTAGCCAGACAAGAATTAGCGCAAAAAGAATTAGAAAGACAAGAGTTAGAGAGAAATCAGCAAGCAACTTCTCAACCAACTCCTGAATCAACTACAACACCAACTCCCGACCCAGTTACCTCCTCCGCGTCCCCCTCTAACTTTTTCTTTGCGGGAGATACTAACAGAGATGGCCAAATTAACGAGCAAGATGACGCCGGAAAAGAACAATGGTCTTTGTCCAAGGGCGCGCTAATTTTATTTAACGATCGCAATAACGATCGCGGCAAGATACCGACTTGGAAACAAACCAAAGTTAGCGCCCCCCGTCGTGCAGCAATGCTTTCTCAAGTTAACTTAACACTGTCTGAAAACTTCAAAACCTCTCAGTTGTTTATCACGGCTGACAGCAGTGCTACCCCCCACATCAGCGTTTTTCAGAAGACGGGCGACGGCTGGCAACCTGTAGATATATCCGGTGCTAAACCTCTAGTTTTTAGTACAAATATTGTTTTAGGTGTGGAAGCCAAACAATTTGCCGATCGCAACTGGAACGGCACTGTTAATCTCAAAGCAACTGCCCAAAACAACGGTCAAGAAATTGCCTCCACCACAATCCAAATGGGCGTTAGTCCTTGGATGATAGCGCCCAATACAGCACCAGTAACCGAAGTTCAGGTCAGCGACAGAGGCTCGGTAAACAGCGAATTTATCTCGCAACTAAAACAAGCAGTAGAACCCACGGGCGCTAGAGTAAAAATTCTCCAGGGCGATCGCACTTGGATGCAAGATACCCAGAAAAACGGCTACGTTCAACTCCCAGAAAAATTTGAAATACGCCAGTTTAATGTAGCTATAAAAAGCAATAGCGAGTCCGAGAAAAACCCGCCTGTTAAATCAGCTCAAAACCGGGATTTGAAAGTATTTAAAATTGGCAATCCTCGTTCTTTAGACCCTGTAAGTCAATGGTCTGATGGATACGGTAATTTGCAGGTGACACCGCCGATTCCTGGATACCCAATGGGTCGAGTTTATTACGGGAATTCGGGAAATGCTAGTTTTAATCCCGAGGTACTTGATTTTATTCAAGCTCAGAGAATTCAAGGGCCACCAGTGGATATTGATACTTCTTGGCTTTTGACTCGCCAAGTCGATGAAATTATCAATTTTATTCCCACTCAAGCTCCCGGAAAATATGTAATGGCGATCGCCAGTCCCGAAGCCGGAGTTAAGCTGTTGGAAGAATTGGAGGGAAAAGGTTACGGCGATGTGACGATCAATCGTGGTTTGAGCACTCAAACAACAGTCAGCGCCACCTTGAAAAATCGCGCTTTAATTCAACACAATCTTAATTTACAACAGCAGAAACTTAATCCGATTGTAGAGAAGTTGAAAAGAGAGTTTTTACTCGGAGACGACCAAATTATTCAAGTTCCGGTGATGTTTGGCTACAGCGGTTATGCTTGGTGGCCGAATATGGTCAATTCGGTGCCAGTTAACGGCAAGTTGTTAGTTTCAAATCCGCGCGGACCAATGATTGAGGGTGTAGATTACACTCAGGAAAGATTGCGCCAACTGCTGCTTCCTGCTGGCGTCAGCGTTAGTTTTCTGGATGACAGGTATTATCAAGAATTGAAAGGAAATGTGCAGTCGGCTACGAATACTGTGAGGAAGCCCGAAGAGCGGCCTTTTTGGGAGTCTTTGCCTAATAATTTAGCCCGGTATTAAGTTGCGATCGCAATTTGTGAACACTCAATATTTACGGAAAATGGGTAAATTGCGATCGCCCCAGCAGATAGATTTCTCGATCGACACGGATCGCATTTTGTCAAGAGCCGTGCCGTATGAGTGCTGTGCAGGCGATCGCACCAGTAACGTAAAATGTCTAAAAGCGGTCTTTGTAAAATAAATTTAGCCCCATGAGCGACGAACAGGAAAAAAAACAAATTTTGACTCAGCAACCGGAAACAATTTCCCCTACCAGCGATGAACTCGATCGCAGTGAAATTGCCAGGACCGATGCAACTTCCGCATCAGCAGAAACTCCCGCAGAAATTGCCGCGCCCGAAGATATTTCAGCGCCAATCGACGCCGCCGAAACAATTCCAGTTGCCGCCGATAGTACCCCGGAAACAGCTCAAATTACAAGTTATCAGCCTCCAACAATTCCACCTGCCAACCCCGAACCAAAACCAGCCCGCTCGTGGCAAATCTTGGCAGTTTTTTTCAGCGGAATGTTAGTCGGTTCCGTCCTTAGTCTCGGCAGTTTGCTAGCGTGGAAAATGTATCAGGAAAGAGCGAACCTTCAAATCAGACTCCCCGCTGACGTACCCCTCCCCCAAAGCCCTCCGCCTGTGGCAGCAGCGCCCGCAAACCGCCGGCCCGGACTTCCCCCAGTACCTGGAACTCGACTGCCCGCCACAATCTATCCGTCGCCCCGTCCCACTCAAATACCCTCTCTGTCTGGTGTTCCGCAACAAGCTTTGCCCTCGCCGTCGCCGTTGCCTTCTCCAACTCCAACTCCAACTCCCGCTGCGGTTGAAACCCCTGTAACTGAGCGAGTAAACTTTCAAGCCGGTGCTACGGGAACTACTCTGAGCAGTAGTTTGCGAGCCAACCTATCCAAGCGCTACTTGCTGGAGTGTAATAGCGGCCAAACCATGACAGTAAAGGTTCAAGAAGGTGAAGTTAGCGCCGCAATTATTGCTCCTAACGGTGAAAAAGTAGGCACTGCAAATAGCACAAGTCAGTGGGAAGCTCAACTAGCCAGCAGCGGCGATTATACTATTGAAATTTCCGGCGATCGCCAAGCAAACTACGGAGTTAAAATTGAAATCAAATAGCAAGTATAATTGGATCATGGGGTAGTTACAAAATACATAAGTCCCCCCTGTTGCTAATTACCAATTACCAATTACTTATTACCATGATCGCACAAGTATCTGAAAACATCTACGAAGCAAAAACCCAGGAAATTGCCAAAGAAATCCTGCGGGTAACTCAAGAGAAAAAGCGCTCTTTTTTCGGGCAACTCCAAGACCAAATGCGCTGGGACGACAAACTGATGGATTGGGCGATGGCCAGCCCCGGACTGCGGGTGCAGTTGTTTCGATTTATTGACTGTTTGCCGGCCCTCCGCAGCAGGCCGGAAATTGCCCGCCACTTGCAAGAATACCTGAGCGCTGAAGAGGTAGAATTGCCCGAAGCATTGAAAAAATTGCTCAACTTTGCTAGCCCTGATTCGGTTCCGGGTCAATTGGCGGCGACGACGGTTGCGCCTGCTGTGGAAACTTTGGCGCACAAGTATATTTCTGGGGAAAATATCAAGCAGGTAATTAAAACCTTAGAGCGACTTCGCAAAGATAAAATGGGTTTTACAGTTGACCTTTTGGGGGAAGCTGTCATCACTGAAGCTGAGGCGCAAATTTATCTTAACCGCTATTTGGAATTGATGGCTGAACTCGCCAATGCAGCGAAGAATTGGCCGCAGGTAGATGCAATTGACAAAGCAGACGGCGAAATTCTGCCGCGAGTGCAAGTATCCGTAAAGTTAACAGCTTTTTATTCTCAGTTTGACCCTTTGGATGCTAAAGGTAGCGAAGAGAAAGTCAGCGATAGAATTCGCCTGTTACTGCGCCGCGCGAAGGAATTAGGCGCGGCAGTTCACTTCGATATGGAACAGTATGCTTATAAGAGTTTGACTCTGAGCATTCTTAAAGACTTATTGTTAGAGGAAGAGTTTCGCAGTCGCACGGATATTGGAATTACATTGCAAGCATATTTGCGCGACAGTGCCCAAGATTTGCGAAACCTGATTTCCTGGGCAAAAAAACGCGGAAATCCGGTAACAGTGCGTCTGGTAAAAGGCGCTTACTGGGATCAGGAAACTATCAAAGCGATGCAGAAAGATTGGCCGCAGCCGGTCTACAATGACAAAGTTTCTACTGATGCTAATTTCGAGCAGATGACGCAGTTGCTGCTCGAAAATCACGAATATTTGTATGCAGCTATTGGCAGTCATAACGTGCGATCGCAAGCGAGGGCGATCGCGATTGCCGAAACTCTCAACATCCCGCGTCGCCGCTTTGAAATGCAAGTGCTGTATGGCATGGGCGACAAATTAGCTAAGCTTTTAGTCGATCGGGGTTATCGCGTTCGAGTCTACTGCCCCTACGGCGATTTGCTGCCGGGAATGGCTTATTTGATCCGCCGTTTGCTGGAAAATACCGCCAACAGTTCTTTCATCCGGCAAAGTTCCGAAGAAATGCCGATCGAACAATTGTTAGCCGCACCAGTTGCTAACGGAAATGACCAGCTAGTTTACAGCAAAGTATTTCCCAACGTTGCCGATACCGACTACGCCAATACCAAATTGCGGCAACAAGCAGAAACAGCCATCAAATCAGTGCGCGCCAACTTAGGTAAAACTTATTTACCCCTAATCAATGGCGAGTACCAAAATACTGAAGCAACAGTTAATTCCCTCAACCCTTCCAATCCCACAGAAGTAGTCGGCAAAATCGGATTGCTTTCGGAAGAACAGGCAAAACAAGCCCTTGAAGCAGCAAAAGAAGCCTCAACCAGTTGGCGGAAAACCCCCGTCCGCCAGCGCGCAGGCGTCCTCCGCAAAGCCGCAGAGTTGATGGAACAGCGGCGGCACGAACTATCAGCTTGGATGGTGTTTGAAGTCGGTAAACCAGTCAGAGAATGCGATGCTGAAGTTTCTGAAGCTATTGATTTTTGCCGCTACTACGCCGACGAAATGGAACGGTTAGAACAAGGGAAAAATTACGACATTCCCGGAGAAACTAACCGCTACAGCTATCAGCCACGCGGCATTTCTTTAATCATTTCGCCTTGGAATTTTCCCCTCGCAATTCCCGTCGGCATGACAGTTGCATCGCTGGTTGCTGGTAATTGTACTTTACTCAAACCTGCGGAAGTTTCCTCAGTAATTGCAGCGAAAATATCCGAAATTTTGCTAGAAGCAGGAATTCCCAAAGGCGTATTTCAATACGTTCCTTGCAAAGGTTCAACCGTCGGCGCTTACATGGTGAAACATCCTGATGTTCACATGATTACTTTCACCGGTTCTCAGGAAGTTGGCTGTCAGATTTATGCCGATGCTGCGATTTTGCAGCCGGGGCAAAAACACCTGAAACGAGTAATTGCGGAAATGGGCGGCAAGAATGCAATTATTGTCGATGAAAGCGCAGATTTAGACCAAGCAGTTGCAGGCGTAGTTTATTCGGCATTTGGATACAGCGGCCAAAAATGTTCCGCTTGTTCGCGAGTAATTGTGGTCGAATCTGTGTATGATAATTTTGTGGCACGATTGGTAGAAGCGACGCGATCGCTCAATGTCGGCCCAGCAGAAAATCCCGGCACTCAAGTCGGCCCTGTGATCGATGCAAATGCCCAGTCGCGCATCCGCGAATACATCGAAACAGGCCGCGCCGAAGCTAAAATAGCTTTAGAAATGCCGGCACCGGAAACCGGTTATTTTGTCGGCCCAGTCATTGTTACGGAAGTATCGCCGACAGCAACTCTCGCCCAAGAAGAAATTTTTGGCCCTGTTTTGTCGGTGATTCGGGCAAAAAATTTCAGCGAAGCGATTGTTATTGCTAACGGCACGAATTTTGCTTTAACAGGCGGATTGTATTCTCGCACGCCTTCGCATATCGATCGAGCCGCATCCGATTTTGAAGTCGGAAACCTGTACATCAATCGCGGAATTACCGGCGCTGTGGTATCGCGCCAACCCTTCGGAGGATTCAAACTTTCGGGAGTTGGTTCTAAAGCAGGTGGCCCGGATTATTTGCTGCAATTCCTCGAACCCCGCACCATAACCGAAAATATTCAGCGGCAGGGTTTTGCGCCGATTGAAGGAGTGGATGATTAATCCTTCCTTGGTTCGTAGTCAGGACTGAAGTTCTCTCTCTGGCTGTTAAGTTAGTAGGGTGCGCCTAGCGCACCTTACGGGTGGGGTGACAGAAAAAATTTGTGCCAGATTAGCTACTTATAAAATGGAATCTACGAAAGATCGCCATCGACTAAATTCTCACAACCCTTCACTTGACAACTGGCTGCGATTTTTAATTGTCGCCGTATTAGTCATCGGTATTTTATTTCGCTTCGCCAATCTCGATCGCAAATTTTACTGGGTCGACGAAACATATACTTCTTTGAGAGTTTCTGGCTATACCGAAGCCGAAATGCTCAAAGAAATTTCCTACCAGAAAATAACCTCGCCCTCGGATTTACAAAAATATCAGCAGATAAATTCCGAAAAAACTGTAAGGGATACCCTGAATTCTTTAGCAACAGAAGACCCCCAACACCCGCCGCTGTATTACGTACTAGCGCGATATTGGGCGCAGTGGTTCGGCAGTTCCGTTGCAGCAATGAGAAGTTTGGTCGCCGTGATTAGCCTGCTAGTATTCCCCGCAATTTATTGGCTGGCTTGGGAGTTGTTTGAATCTTCAGCAGTGGCGTGGATGGCGATCGCAATTTTCGCAATTTCTCCCTACCACATCTTGTTTGCCCAAGAAGCAAGACAGTACAGCTTGTGGACTGTTACTACTATTTTATCAACTGCCGCCCTGCTGCGAGCAATGCGCGCTACCGACGCAAATCAAAACCCAATTTGGCTTGTTTATCACTGGACAATTTACGCAGTCATGACAACAATGGGATTTTACACCCACTTGTTATTTGTCTGCGTCGCTGCTGCCCATGCAATCTACGTCGCAGTCATTGCCAACTGGCGCGATATTAAAACATTCATTGCCTATTATGTAGCAGCTTTAATCGCATTGATTGGCTTCAGGCCTTCCCTCATAAATACTGTAGAAAACTTCCCTCAAATTAGAAGCACAACAGCATGGCTAGAACAAACAAATTTCTTAAGATTAGTCAGCAGGTGGGTTGGTTCCGTCAGCATAGCCTTTTTTGATATAGGGATTGATGGAACGGCCAACGCCACACAACTAGCCTTGCTAATTCCAGTTGGTATGATGATTCTAGCTTTAGTCGGCTATGCCCTTTATTATCTATGCCGACAAACACCAAAGCGAGTGTGGTTGATTGTATGGTTATTAATTGCAACAACTGCTTTATTTTTAGCAGTACCTGATATAATCAAGGGTGGAAGGCGATCGGCAAATCCGCGATATTTAGTTCCTTGTTATGTTGGAATTCAGCTAGCAGTCGCTTACCTGCTGTATGCGAAAATTAGTAACTATTTGGATAATTTAAAACAGCAAAAACTCTGGAAAATAATTATAGTTGCAGTTTTTTCCGCAGGTATTATATCCGGTGGAGTTAGTTCTCAAGCCGATATTTGGTGGAATAAAGGCAGCGGTTGGTTGCGTACATTGGAAGTAGCCACGACTATCAATCAAGCCAGCAATCCCCTGATTATCAGCGATACCAACATTGTATACCTCATGCCTTTAAGTTATTACCTACAACCAAAAGTCAAACTGTTAATAGAACCCCGCTGTTACACTTCTTGCTACAAAAATCGAGAATTGGCAAAGAAAAAACCCCAACCCCCACAAATTCCCGGCGTTTTCACCGAGTTGTTTTTATACAGACCGTCAAAGGCTTTGCGATCGGCAATTCAGCAACAAAACTATCAAATAGATCCGGCTGACACTAATGTCGAGCTTAATCTGTGGAAAATTACCACAAAATAATCTAAAATATTAAGGCAAAAAACACGGGTTTGCTGCCAAAAAATAAATGTATTATTCAATGCGACATACTGACCATAAACGGCTTTTTTGAAAGTATGTCGCAAGTAGAGTTCGATAGGTTTGCTTTTCGTGGTAAACTAAAAGTTAAGAATCAAAAAATAACATCAAAAATCTCAAATGACAGTCACTGAAACTTCCAACATTCGTAAACTGCTATGTGATCCAGATTTAGGGCTGATCCCTCACTTAGAAAAGTGCCTGAAAGATTTGCACTCATCTGCGATCGCCAGTGGAGAGAAATTCAAGGTAGAACCTTACGATATAGAACTCAAAAGCTGCCACACCCAGAAGCATCCCAACGACCAAAAACCCCTCGTCACCCAGTCAGTGTTAATAAAAGTTCCCCTGACTGGGAAAGTTGAAGACAAGATGCACCTATATCTGATCGCAACTGAGTTGCAGAACCAAATCGACTTCAAAATTATCGACTGGAGTGCCTTAGAACGCCGCCAATACGACATTCAGGGCATCCCCTTAAAGCAGCCGATCACCAAAATAGACGGCCAGATGAATTACGAGTTAGTATTCGATCGACCAAGCTACTGCTGCATCACCCTGTGCCGCCAATTTGACTTAACTTACGCCGCCAATTTTTAATACCAATTCCCAAAAGTAGGGACACGGCATTGCCTGTCCGGCGCGGGGAGTAGGACACGGCATTGCGGTGTCCCTGCGGTTGGCTTTTAATAATTGGTAGAAGATTGAGGATTGTAGATCGATCGCACTTGCATCAAATTCAAACTGCTGGATTCGCAGTTTCCGCCAGAATCCTCTTAATATCAGCAGGAGTCAGACTCGGATTAGCTTGTAACATTAAAGCTATCACGCCGGATACTTGTGGCACGGCCATTGAAGTACCCGCAAAATATCGATAGGGAATCCCCGGCTGAGAAAGCGGCACAGTTGAATAAACATCACCAGAATCCGTCGTGCCACCGTCGCCGCCCGGAGCAACAAGATAATTAATGGCCTCCTCCGCACCCGCCCGGTTAGAATAATCCGCAAACAAGCCATTGCGGGTAACAGCACCGACAGCAATTCCTACCTCATTGGCAAACCGAGCCGGATAATCAGCTTGTGGGCGAGCATCATTTCCCGCCGCCGAAATCACGATCGCACCTTGAGCTTCAGCCGCTCGAATCGCATCCAATTCTTGAGCATTCAACTGTTGACCGCCCAAACTCAAATTTATTATTTTCGCTCCATTTGCTACCGCATAATTAATCGCATTAATTTCATCCCGAATTTTACCCACCCCTGCCCGATCGAGTATTTTCAAAGGCATAATCTTCGCAGTTGGAGCTGTGCCAGTAATCCCAACCCCATCTTGTTTCGCAGCAAGTAAACCCGAGATATGAGTGCCGTGATTGTTATCATCCATCGGGTCATTATCGTTGTTGACAAAATCCCATCCCCTGAAATCGTCAACAAAGCCATTGTTGTCATCATCAACCTCGTTGCTAGCTTTATTACGACCGATCGCATCAACACCAGTTTCCCCCACATTGCTCCAAATATTCCCCGTCAAATCCGGGTGATTGTAGTCAACTCCGCTGTCGATAACTGCCACCACAATGCCGTCTCCAGTCAAGCCCTGGGCCCAAACCTCTGGAGCTTTAATTAAATCTCTGCCCCACTCGTCGCCACCCAAGTCGGGAACATCAGGAAAAGTTGCAGTACCTTGAGCTTTAGCAACTGCCGCTGCTGCATTCACCAAACCAAACCCAAAACGAGAGTCAAAACCCTGCAAGTTGCTCGCATTGTTAGTAAAAATAGTTGCAGGGGTTGCAGACAGATTGAGGGAGAAATTTGTACTGCCTTGGTATTGATAAACTCGGACAAAGTAAGTTCCTGCGGCTAAACCGTTGATGTCGATCGACTCGGGCGATAAATCTGGTTCTTGAGAAGAAGCAATAATATCGGTGAAGTCAATAGAATTGTCGCCGTTAAGATCTTTGATCACAGCAACGTCAACATCCGCCGTCAAACCGCTGACAGTTAATTTAAAGTCGCTAGTTGCAGGCAAAGTAAAGCGGTAAAGGCCGTCTGGCCGGGCGTTGCTAACCGAGTCTGCGATCGTTTGAGTGCCACCCAAAACGCCTAAATCGCGAGCTTGATCCAGTTGGTTGCCCAATACGGTAGTTGCAGAGATAAATGTATTGGCAATGTCTTGTGGAGATGCGTTGGCTACCAAGCCTAAAATAGCATTGGATTGGCGAATTTTAATTAATGTATTGGAAATACCGGGGGCGATCGAGATTTCTTCAAAAATCAAGTCAGCTTCGGTAAGATTGTCAGTCAGTCCGATCGAATCCACAAAACTGTTAAAGTCAGTAATAACGTCTGCAACAGCCGGATCGGAGACTGCGGAGTCGCTGCGGAGGACAAAGGTATCGGGGCCAAAACCCCCTGTCAGCGTATCTTTACCACCATCGTCCACTAAAACGTCGCTGCCGTCGCCGCCGTTGAGGGCGTCATCTCCCTTACCTCCCTGCAAGGTATCGCTGCCGGCATCCCCAAACAGGAAGTCTGCGCCGACACCACCGTTAAGCAAATCGTTGTCCGCACCCCCTAACAGCGTATCGGAATTGCCACCGCCGAGAATGCGATCATTACCATTATCACCGCTGATGCGATCGGCATCGGACGAACCGACAATAAAATCGTTGCCGCCGAGGGCAAAAAATCCGTTAGGATAAGGAGTCAAAAAGCCCGGAGTCAAGGCGAAACTATTGGGGCTATCATCTAAAAGATAGGAAAGACCGTCAGGGCTCGGGCCGGGCATAGAAATGTACTCCTAGCGAGGTATATCGATTTAAATTTTAGATTTTAAATTTAAGTTTGTGGTTAAAAACGCTTTAAGTAGTCTGTAAGGCGCCTCTGAGGCACAGTCTGTAGAGGTCTGCATAGGTTAGGTTAAACTGAGATGTTCCACCATTTTCAATTACTTGTTTAGGAACAGGCAAGATGCCTGTTCCACAAAAATGTTGAGTTATTGTGGAACGGGCATCTTGCCCGTTCTTGACAAGGGTGCAACATCTCAGGTTAAACAGATTTATTCCGTCATATCATGCCGTGTAAATCAACCACAATTTTGCCTTAGTCGCTCTAAAATATAAAATCTAAAACAGTATAACTTAATCCCAAATTCAAAATCGGGATCGGAAAATGGGAAAACCACACTTGCATCGAATTCAGAATTTTTTCAACCTCGCGAAGTCGCATTTAAAGCCTTATTTGCGCTATTTGATTTTGGGCGGGACGTTTTTATTTATTGCCAAAGCGTTTTTAACTCACTGGCGAGAAGTCGCGAATATCCAAATTCGCGCCGAAAGTTTTCCGTTGCTGGCGATCGCCCTTGGCGTCACTTTACTTTCTCTAATTTTTGTCGGCTGGGTGTGGATGTTGATTTTGCGGGAATTCCGCCAACCTGTAAATGCGGCGTGGGCGATTCAAGTTTTTCTCAAAACTAATATTGCCAAGTATTTGCCGGGGAATATTTGGCATTTTTGGGGTCGAATATTGGAAGCCAAAAATGCCGGCATTTTCCCGAAAGCTGCTACTCTCAGCGTATTGCTGGAACCGCTGCTGATGGCTTCGGCGGGCGTGCTGATTGGGTTAATTTGTTTTGACAAATTCAATTGGTTTTTGCGGATTGTCGGTTGTGTTGCTATTTTAACGGCAATTCATCCCCGAATTTTAAATCCGATCGTTCTCTTTGTAGAGCGGTTGAAGTTATCAAAGAACAATGGAGAAAATTCAAAGGCTGAGGAAGCTGCGGGCGAGGAACTGAATTTTCGTGTAGAGTCTACCTCAAATATAGCTAAAAAAACATCTAATGTCAAGTCCCGCCGCCAAATTAATTTGCCAATTAAACGCTATCCTTTAGTGCCGTTAATCGGACAAATGTGTTTTATCGGATTGCGGGGGTGCGGTTTTTTGCTAACGGTAATGGTTTTAACTCCGGTGAATTTTAGCAATATTCCCAACTTGTTTGGTGCTTTTTGTTTTGCCTTTGTTGTCGGTTTAGTAGTACCGGGAGCACCGGGGGGAATGGGAGTATTTGAAGCAACGGCGATCGCCCTGCTGTCCGATCGCTTTTCTACGGGTATAATTTTGAGTGCAGTGGCTTTGTATCGGATAATTAGCATTTTAGCGGATGTTTCCGGTGCTGTTTTGGCAAAGCTCGATCGCCAGCGCGATCGGCACAGTCCAAAAAGGCGAATTTAAAACTAAATATTGTCGTGATTGTAGGGTGCGGGGCTGAGAATGTGAGATTATGTGCGATCGAACTACAAACCTGTTTAATTGCGGATGCGATATCCGATTAAAGCATTTTTTCCAGAAATTGCTTGGCCCGATCGCACTTCGGGTTACTAAAAAACTCCTGCGGCGGCACATCTTCCGCCACCTTTCCGCCATCCAGAAACAAAATCCGGTGGGCGACTTCCCGCGCAAAACCCATCTCGTGAGTGACAATTGCCATTGTAATTCCCGTTTTCGTCAAAGCTTTCATCACATCTAACACTTCTTTAACCATTTCTGGATCGAGTGCAGAAGTCGGTTCGTCCATCAACAAAATTTCCGGTTCCATAGCCAAGCAACGGGCGATCGCCACCCGCTGTTTTTGTCCCCCCGAAAGCTTAGAAGGATAAACATCCGCCTTATCTGACAAACCCACTTTTTCCAGCAATTCTAACCCCTTCAGACGCGCCTCATCCTTACCAACCTGCTTCACCTTTTCAGGCGCATAGGTCACATTTTGCAGCACAGTCATGTGCGGGAACAAGTGGAAATGCTGAAAAACCATCCCCACTTTCTGGCGGATTTTCATAATATCTGCCTTCGGCAAAGTAATATCCACTCCGTCAATGTAGATGTGTCCCGAAGTTGGAATTTCCAGTAAATTCAAACACCGCAAAAAAGTAGACTTGCCGCACCCCGAAGGGCCGATAATGGCAATCACTTCTCCTTTGTGAATCTCCGTGGTGATCTCGCGCAACACCTTCAGATTGCCAAAAGACTTATACAGGCGATCGACCTTAACTGCTACTTTGGAGTTTGCGTTCGAGTACATTGGCCCCCCAAGTTAAACTAAGCACCATCAAATAATAAATTGCGCCGACAAATATCAAAGGTTCAAAGTAAATATACTTTTCTGCTCCCACAATTGTAGCGCGGCGCAGCAAGTCTTCTACGCCAATTACTGAAACTAAAGCGGAATCCTTCAGCAAAGCAATACTTTCATTCACCAATGCAGGCAAGATGTTTTTCAACGCTTGCGGCAAGATAATATCGCCCATCATCAGTTTGTAGGGAACGCCAAGAGATTCTGCGGCTTCTTTTTGACCTTTATCTACGGCTTGAATTCCCGCGCGGATTGTTTCGGAAATATAAGCCCCAGAATTCAGGGAAAAAGTAATCACGCCAGCTTGCAGGGCCGATATATTATAGCCCGTAAGCTGCGGCGTTGCAAAATAAACTAAAGTCAACTGCAAAATTAGCGGCGTTCCTCGAAAAATTGAGGTGTAAGCAGTGCCAAACCAGAACAGCGGTTTAATGCTAGAAATCTTAAACAGAGACAGCACGATTCCCCAGAGGAAGCCCAGAAATCCCGACAGCAAGGTAAAAGTTAGCGTTACCCCAATCCCGGACAAAATATAAGGCAAACTCGGCAAGATTTTGCCAAAATCTAACCCGAACTTGGATGCTACCGCAGGTTGATTTGCTTGAGCAGGTTCTTGCGGAATCGGTCGAGAAAACCACTTAGTAGCTAGTTCCTTAATTTGACCGCTGGCTTTCATTTGCTGGAGGACTCGGTTGAATTCTGGAACTAATCTCGAACCTTTCGGAAAGGCGATCGCCGAACCGCTTTCTTCAGTATTCGGGATTGTGTTAAATTCCAAGTCCGGGTTCGCTGCTGCATAACCCGTAGCGACAGTATCCTCGATCACTCCCGCCGCGAGGCGGTTCGATTTAATTTCTTGAATAATGTCAGGAATCCTATTCAGAGGAGCCAGTTGCACCCCGGCCATTTTTTTCACAGCTTCCTGCTGAATGCTTCCGAGTTGAACGCCTACTTTTTTCCCGGATAAATCTTCAGGTTTGGTCAAATTGCTGCCTTTATTGGCGACAATTGTATTTTGAGCTTCGTAGTAAAGGTCAGAAAAATCAACATTTTTTTTCCTTTCTGCTGTGGGAGTCATTCCAGCCATCACAAAATCGGCTCTTCTCGCCTGCAAAGCGGGAATTAAGCCGTTAAAATCCATGCCAATTACTTTTAGCTCGTAGCCTAATTTTTTAGTAATATATTTGGCAATATCGATGTCAAAACCGATGATTTCGTTGCCGCTAACAGCCGTATCTTTAAATTCATAGGGCGGGTAGTCTGGGGAAGTCGCGAGTGTTAAAGTCTTGTTGGCTTGGGCGTAGCTGGCGATCGCAATTAAACAAAAGACGATCGCGATCGCCGCCGCCAGCATTGATCGGGATTTTAAACGTTTCATAAGGATATTAATTAAAGCTATTTGTCGAGCGACCGATTTTTTTTCATCTTGTTAAAAAATCTGCCTTAAAAAGAACCATTACCTATTGACTTGAAGAGAATTGTCGTGGTATATTTTAGATAATGGGAGTGGAAACATAAAATTTAATTTTGCCACCACTCCCATTATCTAATAATACGTTATTGAACGCTCAAAGTCAAGCGATTGACCCGAAAAAAAAGGCGATTTTTTTTTAATTAATTCAATTAAAATTAATCGAAGCTCATTACCAATTCCCCGTTCCCCTCAATCACTTCCCCGATCGCGAACGCACCAATTCCCTGAGATTCAAACCATTTAACAGCCTGTTCTACTTCCCTGGGATCGACCAACAGCACAAACCCAATCCCCATATTAAAAGTATTGAACATATCTGCTGTGGCAACTTGGCCCGCTTCAGCAATCCAGTCAAAAATGGGCAAACTTGGCCAGCTATTGCAGTCAATTTTCACAGATTGATGGGTTCCCAAACAGCGGGGCAAATTTTCCGGTAAACCGCCGCCCGTAATGTGAGCCATGCCGTGAATTTCTAAACCGCTCTTAATTGCTTCGAGGACTGGTTTCACATAAATTTTAGTCGGAGTTAGCAGGACTTCTCCTAAACTTTGGCCGCCTAACTTTTCTGGTTGGGAATGCCAATCAAAACCCAGATCACCAGCAATTTTTCTCACCAAACTAAAACCGTTGCTGTGCACGCCCGAACTTGCCAGCCCCACAGCCACATCTCCCACCTGCACCCGCGAACCGTCCAACAATTTGCTCTTTTCGACAATTCCCACGCAAAACCCCGCCAAATCGTACTCACCCGCTTGGTAAAAACCGGGCATTTCTGCCGTTTCCCCTCCGAGCAAAGCACAGCCCGCTTGCTTGCAACCGTCAGCAATCCCGGCTACCACCGCAGCTAATTGTTCGGGATTTAACTTTCCCGTGGCTAAATAATCCAGAAAAAAGAGGGGTTCGGCCCCGGATGTCAGCACATCGTTGACGCACATCGCCACCAAGTCGATACCTACCGTATCGTGCCGATCGAGATTGTGGGCCAATTTCAACTTAGTCCCAACGCCGTCAGTACCCGAAACCATCACCGGCTCTTTTAAACCCTCCGGGACGCTGAAAAACCCGCTAAAACCGCCGAATCCGCCCAAAACACCCGATCGGTGCGTGCTCTTGACCATACTCCCGATGCGCGAGACAAAAGCTCTGCCCGCCTCAACATCCACACCTGCTTCTCGATAATCCATAAGTCCGCCAAATCGATTTCTAATTTTTAGTTTATGCCCATAACAGTTGACAAACAGCTTTTTTTACACTAGCCCTTCGGCTGCCCACAAAAAAGGCTAAATTTGTGTAAATTTTTGTAAATTTTTCTGGAATATCTGAAACGGCTGTAAGCACTGGAAATAAAGGATTTTATGAGAGAGAGCTCTGAAAAGATTTAATGAAGATTTGGTGAAAATCGCGATCGGAGCGATCCCCAACCGCAAAAGTTTGTGGTAGTCTGTTGCAGTTCGTGAACAACACACAAATTGCGAATCGAGTATGAGTTGTCAAGTGTCAGGGAAATTTCAGCCAAATTTATTTGGGGCTGAAGCATTAAAGCAAAAACGCTCCCCGATACTTTGCTTTGACTCACGGGGGAATGGCGAAGGGCAAGAGAGAAATCTTTGACGCCCGCCGCCAAACGGCCAATCCTCCAATCTCGGTTGGCAATGGCTATTCACAAAAATGGACGTATGAAGGAAAAATTTGTTGGTGCTCTACTCGCTGTCCTGTTAGTTCCTGTGGTAGGAACGGCATCCTCTTGTCACGCACAAGCAACAGATGCCGACAAGCAAAACTCTCAGGCTTCCAAGCAAGTAATTTCCACCCAACCGTCCCCGCAGTTAAACGCAACTCGGGTCGAAGCACAAAAAGTCGGACAGTATCAGTATCAAGCAAGAGCTGACATTGACCGAGACTCGATCGCCAAAATTCAGCCCCATGACTTGGGCGGGCGACAAGCAGCGACAGTCTACGTGCGAAACATTCCAGTCATCACCTTTGTGAACACCAGTCCGGAAAAAAACACGCTTTTGGGAGAAACTGGCGACAGCAAAGCCGGTGCTAGCAGTCAGATGCAAGTAGGGGGCGCCAAAGAAAATCCCAAAGTTGGAAACACTGCCAGCAACGACCGCATCCAAGAATCTGATCCGGTGTGGCGGGCATCGAGCTTAGCAGCAAGACTCAACCAGCTAGCCCGCAACAACATCGATCCGAACAGCATTACCGTTAAGTGGGAAACAGGCGATCGCTACATTATCCAGGCAAACGGTGAGGATTTGGTAAACATCAACGCCGAAACCATGCTTCCGGACACCACCAGCGACTTTAGCCGAGACGCCCTACAAGCAACCAATCGCCTCCGCCGCCTTCTGGGCAACGCCCCACCCTTGGAAGAAGTCGCAGGCAAACCCCAAGCAGAACCCTCCCTGCTGTCTATGGGCCCAGTTCAATTGCGCCTCAGCGGCTGGGCTTCCTGGTACGGCCCGGGATTTGACGGCAACCTCAGCGCCAGCGGCGAGCGTTTCAACCAAAATGATTTGACCGCAGCCCACCGCCATTTGCCTTTTGGAACTAGAGTCATGGTGAGAAATCTCGACAACGGCCGCACCGTAGTCGTACGCATTAATGACCGCGGCCCCTATGTGGGCGATCGGCTCATTGACTTGTCCGCAGGCGCAGCCAGCGTGCTGGGAATGATGAGCAGCGGCGTTGCGAGAGTCGAAATCGAAGTGATCGAACCGCAGCAGCAAACAACTGTTGGACGCTGAACGTTACTCTAAGGCAGAATACAATAGTTATCGGAAGTATAGAAAGCAGAAAGTAGAATAAAACTGACATCTTGCACCATTGTTAGCAACAGGCTTTCCGGCCTGTTCCACAAAGAGTGAATTTCTTGTGGGCCGTTGCTCCTAGCCCAGAAAAGGCTTATTGAGTATGGTGCAACACTTCAGATAAAACTGACACCTTGCACCATTCTTTGTGGAACAGGCAAGATGCCTGTTCTTGAGTGTGGTGCAAGATGTCAACCCGAACAAATTCTGACAAATAAACTCTGTATTCTGCCGAATGCCTTCAGGAGATTCTACTGGTGCGCCTGTTTACTACCATTGCAGCACTTCGCTGCTACTTAAATTCACAAAAGTCTGCTGCACCTCATGTGACAGTCGGTTTGGTTCCGACGATGGGAGCTTTGCACGCAGGGCATCTGAGCTTGATCCAGCGGGCAAGGCAAGAAAATGCGATCGCCCTGGTCAGCATTTTTGTCAACCCGCTGCAATTTGGGCCGACAGAAGATTTTCAAGATTATCCTCGGAATTTCGAGCAAGACCGGCTGTTGTGCGAACAAGCTGGCGTTGATGCCATATTTGCTCCCTCAGCAACGGAAATGTTCGGCAACCAAGCGGTCGAGCGCACAGAAACAGAGCAAACCGCCGAAAAACAGATAGAGATTCACCTTTCATCCTTAACTCAAGTAGTGCCGCCACCAGCGATGACATCGGTTTTGTGCGGCAAAGCAAGGCCCGGTCATTTTCAGGGCGTCGCGGCCATTGTTACTAAACTTTTGAGTTTGGTGCAGCCGACAAAAGCTTATTTCGGTCAAAAAGACGCCCAGCAGCTAGCAATTATTCGGAAGCTGGCTTTTGATTTTAACCTGCCTGTAGAGATTGTCGCTTGTGCGATCGTCCGCGAAGAGTCGGGACTGGCAATGAGTTCTCGCAATCAGTATTTAACGACAGAGCAAAAACAGCAAGCCTCCGTACTTTACCGCGCCCTGCAACAAGCCTCGGAAACTTTTTCTTCAGGCGACCGTATCGCAGCGGCCGCACTCGCTGCGGTGCGTGCAGGAGTCGCAGGAGAACCCGCAGTCAAGCTCGAATACGCCGAACTCGTCGATCCCGACACTTTGACGCCCTTGCAGGTTGTGGAAACAGCGGGACTTTTAGCCGTGGCAGCCAGAGTCGGCTCTACTCGTTTGATTGACAATATAATTCTCAGGAATCGCCGGCCCATTGTGGCGATCGACGGCCCGGCGGGAGCAGGGAAATCTACCGTAACTCGCCTTGCAGCAACAGCTTTGAACTTGTTTTATCTGGATACCGGTGCGATGTATCGGGCGCTGACTTGGCTGGCATTGAAAACAGACACGCCGATTTCCGACGAATGCGCGATCGCCGAATTAATCAGTTCCAGTTATTTGGAATACAACCTCGATCCCGCATCAAAGATGTTGAAGATTAACGGCGAAGACGTAACCGAGGCAATTCGCAGTTTGGAAGTGACATCCCGCGTCTCGGAAATGGCGGCAATTCCCGCCGTGCGACAATTTCTGGTGGAGGAACAACGGCGCTGCGGCACAAAAGGCGGAGTTATAGCAGAAGGCCGCGATATCGGCACTAACGTGTTTCCCGATGCGGAACTGAAGATTTTTTTGACGGCTTCGGTACAAGAGCGATCGCGCAGGCGGCTGTTAGAACTTAAAGATACCGATCGGGCTAATATTAGCTTGGCCCAATTGGAACAAGACATCGCCCTGCGGGACGAAAAGGACAGCACGCGCGAGGTTGCACCTTTGCGTAAAGCGGCCGATGCTGTGGCAATTCAAACAGACAATCTGACTGTTGCCGAAGTTATCGATCGGATTGTCGGCTTGTACAAAGAGAGAATCGGTGTTAAAAGTTAATTTTACGGCGCTGGGGGCGGGTGATTGATCGCCTCATATCAAATCCGGTTAAACCAAATTGCAGTGTCAGGTAGGGGCGCGGGCGGAGGCGGTCTGAGCCCCTCAGAATATCGTGCCATGAATCCGACTTGAGCGCCGTCCCCCTGGCGGGGCAAAAATTTCAACCATCCCCCATTTTCATGGGTTAGGGAATTTATGGCGCACAAATCTTAATTTTTTTATCCGGAGGGACTTCCCCGCGCTCAGTTATTTCCAGTAGCTATTTTTACGGGCAGTCCAATTTAAGATTATTCTCTTAAGTGGATTAACTTGATATCAACATAAAATCTTAAATTAACTGTGCAAGGTGTGAAGGAGAGAATGACGTGACAAAAATGAAACGGTTGTTGAGGGGGCGAAAAACGTTAATCATTGCTTTTGTGGCCGCCACAGCAAGTTTTTTGCTGGGTGTGACGTTGCCGATGAACTTGCGGGCAAATCAGCCATTGCAACCGATTCAGGCGCAAGTCTTGGCCGTATCCCACTCCCAAGAAGAACAGCCGATATCCAATATTAATCAGTTCTCCGAGGCGATCGCCCATCGAGTTGAGTTTTCCGAACAGGCGATCGCCCAATTGCAGGAAATCCGATTTCAATCAGCCGTACCGTCGCAGTTTAAAGGTACAAGCATTCGTGAGGCCAAACTCGACTCCCAGCACAAGGCGATCGCCCTGACATTTGACGACGGCCCCTGGCCGACAACAACTACACAAATCCTAGATATTCTCAAGGAAAACAATATTAAGGCTACATTCTTCTGGGTAGGAAGATACCTGCAAACTTATCCCAAAATTGGCAAACAGGTCGCAGCAGCCGGTCACGCGATCGGCAACCACACTTGGAACCACCAATACATTCAGTATAACGAAGACGGTGCCGCTCGCGAGATCGATCGCACTTCATCGTTAATTGAAGAGTTGACTGGCATCCAAACATCGATGTTTCGCCCGCCTGGAGGTATTTTAAACAATGGATTGGCAGCTTACGCTCAAAAGAAAAATTATACAGTTGTGATGTGGTCTGCTGATTCTTTTGATTGGCGCAGTCTTACGGAATCTTTGATGGACAACGTGATGAGGCAGGCACATTCCGGTGGTATTGTGCTGATGCACGACGGCGGCGGGAATCGATCGAGAACTGTAAAAGTTTTGCCTGATATTATTGCTCGATTGAGAAAGGAAGGGTACATTTTCGTAACAGTTCCCGAGTTATTGCAGATGCAAGAACAAGAGTCAAAACAGCAGGAAATAGGACAAAAATAACACTTTGGAAAAGTGGTAGTTTACACCAGTTTTCCAGTTTTTTGTAAGTCGTTAGATGGATTTTTCATAACTCTAAGCTGTTCATCATTTAAATTTGCGAGGCTATCTAAGCCAGTAAAGGGTTTCAACATCTAAAAAACGCATTTTAAATGCACAACAGCTTATCGCGCAGGTGAAGGTTAATCGCAGTTATAAAATTAATAATATAGAGACGGTTGTGGTCATCGCTACCTCCCGCCGCCTACACTAAACCGCGCCGATATTCATGCCGGAGGGTATTATCACGTTCGAGGGCAAGGTAATCTTCGGGGCTAAACCCTGACGGGATGACAATCATAGCGTTAGAGGCAAAATCGATACCTTAATTGTAGCCATATTACCAATTTAGGCTTGAATCTAACGGCAAATTTTGCAACTGACCATTCACCCAATTAGCCCCCGCCAAACCCGATCGCAAAGCAGCTTCTATTTGACCTTCGCCGCACAAATCCCCCGCACAAACCAGTGGCAAATTCCCCCCAGCAGGCAAACAAGAAACAGGCAAAGGATTTCGACAAAAAGCATAGCGCCAGCGGTGAACCTGCAACCATTCCGGCTGTTTCAGCCAAGGGATTAAAGATTCAGAAGTGCGATCGAGCAATTCTTGACCCACTATTGGCAAATCAACTGATTCTAGATGGCGTTCTGCAAAATTTGCGCTGCTGTGAACCACAAACACCGACTGCTGCGGATCTAGCCGCTTGCTACTATCTAAACCAACCCAAGCTAAATCAGCATGATCTGGAAAAGAAACAGATTTCCACTGCGGATTTAGATTGCTCAAATCTTGCTGTTTTGGCACAGGATAGCCAGCCATAACGGTAATGCAAGGGTCGTACTCCACAGAACGCAATTTGTCAATAAAATCAGGCGACAAACCGATTGCCGAATTCAAAAACATTAAAGCTTGAGGAGTAGGAATTGCCACAACCACAGCCTTAGCAATCAATTCTTGAGGTATCTCTAAATTGTCGTCAGTAACTTCCAGAGAAAGATGCCACATTTGACTGTCGGTAGGAGAAATAGCTTTGACGCGGCGGCCGTACCAAATATCTAAATCCTCAGCCAGATACTTACCGATAGCATTCATACCCGCAGGTGCGACATAACAAGAACTAGGAATAGCCGAAAGTTTTCCCTGTCGAAATTCCCAGACACTATCAGTCCAGAGTTTGAGGATGTGCCGATCGACCAAAACCTCAATTAACCCCTGCACCGCATCCCCCTGCGGTTCCAGATACCGCGCCCCGTGATCGGCCCTACTACCCTGTACGCGGCGGGTAGCAACTCGTCCCCCCGCGCCGCGAGATTTCTCAACAACCGCCACAGAATAACCAGCTTGACGCAACCGTTGAGCGCAACTCAGCCCCGCCATACCCGCACCAATCACCGCAACATCGAACATAATTGAACTTTCAGATACATTACTTACCGGACTTTTTCTAGGAAATAAGCCTGCAGCTGATTTCTTAACTTGCAGTTAATTTGCGATAGCAACGAGCCGTGATTAAATAAGGGTGAAAAACCTCGATAAACTTCGACTGAAGTTGAGTAAAAAATGTGTTTATTTCTTCCTTGTCTTCTAGGTGAAAAGGATATTCTTGATGAAAACCTTTAAAGAAATACCAGTTAAGGATAATCTTCCCTGACGGAGCCAGCATTTGGTGCAAATCTATCAATTTCTGACTTGGATTTAGTAAATGTTCCATCACATCAAAACAAATAATCGCATCGAAAACTTCCGTCGGGGATACTTCCAGACAACAGGAAATTTTGTCACTCAATCCTAACTTAGCCGCTCGGCTTTGAACAAAATTGCAATTTATGGGGTTAAGATCGCAATAGACTACTTGTTCTACTTGAGGACAAAGAGCTGCTGCAATAGCATGAGTGCCAATACCGCCGCCAAAATCTAAAACTCGACCGGCCGCCATATCTGATATTAATGTTAAAGTACCTCCTATGTAATCCTGATTGGACATATGCCAAGCTCCCAGGTCAAATAGGTAAGCTTGTCCGACTCGATCGCGATAAAACTCGCTAGCTTTTTTCCAATCAAAATCCCGATGACCTATTTCTTTTAGGGATTGTTGACCGACGGCTAGCTCTTGTTCAATTGTTTCTAAATCTAAGTTTAAAAAATCCTGTAGATGCTGCTTGAGATTGAAAGTATCTTGCCAATATCCCTGCAAAAAAGACGGTGCGACAGAAGAAGACATCATTTACCTTATTCTAAAAATTCCCAACTTATTATAGGATTAACTGACCTTTTTGAACAGAAGTACACTAAATTATTTTTCCTTTGTTTATAGTCAATAAAATAGTGGGGGTTCAGGGCGACGGTTTGACTCTTCAAGCTACGGGGTTGCAGACGTACCGAGGGGTTCCGGGTTTGCTGTTGGGCATCTAAATTGTATTTTTAGGGCGGGCGGGACACCCCAAACTTGACTCTAAAATTTAGATGCACGTCCGCTTATCAATGTAGCTGCTGAGGTTATGGCTTCTAGCAGTCGGATATTCTGTGCCAAGCCTGTCGATCCCCTGCGCCAGGTAGTAGAATAGGGGCTGGCACGAATCGACGGGTAAGATTAGTTTAAAAAAAATGTAGCGCTCGGCAAGTTCCACAGGGCGATCGTTACTAAGCGACAATCAAAAATCAAAAATCAAAAATCGCATAGGGGAGGGCCAAATTTTGGACGAACTCAGAGCCGCACTAGAATTGACAACAGAAGAAGAATTGCAGCAACTAACAGAACTTCTGTTCAGCCGCAAGTTTAACCCTTTAGATTACGTGCAAACCCCCGCACCCATAGACATACAAAGTCGCGATCGCGAAGCATGGCTCGACGCAGTAGAACAGCGGTTTCGCTATCTAGCAGCCGACGGATTGACGGTACTCAAAGGGCGAACCGAACAAGTAACTTACAGACAAGCACTAATTCAAGTTTGTCGCTATCTCAAAATCCCTTATCCCAAACAGTTGTCAACCACCGACTTAGAGGCAGAAGTATTTCTGCACTTAATGGGCCGGGCGTGGAAGCGTTTGCCGGCAGAGGAACAGCAAGCACTGACAGTGCGCGTACAGCGAGCGATCGTTGATTCTAAACTCTCAGAACCCCTGCCAATTTCAGCAGAAAAAGACCCGCTGGGTTTACTGTTCAAAGGCGGCAGCGCTTTAGCTGTAAGTTCCATCTTAAAACCAATGTTGCTTAAATTGATGGCTAATCAATTTGCGCTGCATTTTGCCACCTATCAAATGGCAAAACAAGGAGTGCTTGCAGGCACTGCAACTGCAGCAACCCAGTTTCAAAATTATGTCGCCATTCAGACGGCGCGGCGGGGTATGGCGGTGAGTGCAGCTCGTTACGGTGCGACGCGGAGCGTATTTTCGTTGCTCGGCCCGGTGATGTGGACTTGGTTTTTTGCGGATTTGGGTTGGCGATCGATTTCCACGAACTACGGCCGCATTATCCCGACCATTTTTGCCCTAGCTCAAATACGCTTGACGCGATCGGAATGCGTTTGGGAACTAGCTTAACGATGGTAAATTGTAGATTTTAGATTTGAGATTGGGAGTGTGGGTGAATATCAAAAATCGGTTGAAATTAGCTACTAAACAGACACTTGAAAATCTCAAGTCTCGCCTGCACAAACATCCCGATCGCCGCCTGCAAATCCCTTGGAATTTAGCTCAAGTAGGGATACTGATTTTTCCCTTAATTCCGATTTTGGGAGCTTTAGGTTTATTCCTGGGATTGGCCGGCACTTGCAAGCAAAAATTCCGTCAAATTAGTCGCCGCCCGCTGAATCGAGGATTCGCAATTCTGAGCGCGCTGCTAGTCATCACAGCAGTTTTGGCTAACAACCGCATCGAGGCTTTTTTAGGGTTGTGCAATTTCTTGCCGTTCTTTATATTGTTTGCCGCTTTCAGCCGTTTAATTCAAACTTCGCCTCAATTGCGGCAATTGTCTTGGATGATTGTAATTAGTTCAATCCCGGTGATAATTTTAGGTCTGGGACAGCAATTTTTAGGTTGGAGTGGCATCGATCAATTGCAGCCTGTTTTTGGCTGGGTAATCGCACCCCAAGGCAATCCCCCCGGCCGTATGGCTTCTGTATTTATGTACGCTAATATTTTAGCTTGCTATCTGACAATTGCTTTTATTTTAGCACTGGGACTATGGATGGAAGAAGTCAGTTGGCAGTTGTCAGTTGGCAGTTGGCAGTTGGCAGTTGGCAGTTGGCAGTTGTCAGCAATGCCCAATTACCAATTACCAATTCCCAATTCCCAATTCCCAATTCCCAATTCCCAATTCCCAATTCCCAATTCCCAATTCCTGTTTTTAACTTTTGCAGTGGTGGGAAATGCTGTTTGTTTGATTTTTACTAATTCTCGCAATGCTTGGGGGCTGGCAGTTTGGGCCGTTTTGGCTTTTGCATTTTATGCGGGTTATAAAAAATTATTAGCGGCGGTTTTGAGTGTGGCTAGCACAATTTTTTTGTCTGCCTTTGGCCCGGAACCACTGCGGCAATCTTTACGAACAATTGTTCCGGCTTTCTTTTGGGCTAGACTCACCGACGAGATGTTCCCAAATCGGCCGACTGCTACTTTGAGAAAAACTCAGTGGGAATTTGCTTGGTCGATGACTCAGCAGCGTCCTTGGACTGGTTGGGGATTGCGAAATTTTACGCCTCTCTATCAAGCTCAGATGCAAGAATGGCTCGGTCATCCTCACAGTTTGATACTGATGTTAACTGCGGAAACGGGAATACCCGCAACGCTTTTTTTGTTTGGTTTAGTTGGTTGGGTTTTGGCTAGGGGTGTTTTGCTGCTGGCGAATTGGCCGCTTTTTCCTGCGGATATTAAACCGGAGCAAATACCACCACTGGAAAAAGCCGAAAATGCTTTAGTGTTCAATCAAAACTCAATATCTAGGATCACAAATCAGGTGGTTGGTCAAGATGTAAGAGCGGGCGATCGCCTAATTTTTTTCAGTTATTTATTAGCCTTCGTCGCCTGTACCCTATTTAACACTGTAGACGTGACGCTGTTTGATTTCCGACTCAATACTACAAGCTGGTTGCTATTGGCGGCGATTGGGGGTGTGTGCGATCGACAATCAGAAAACAATCCTAACTGACGCACCGAAAAAACGGGACGGGCTAGAAGCCCATCCCACAAATCATGGAGGATTGCTATATACCTCTTGCATTCATTGGCTCGCTTTTCTTGAAATAATGTGCCTTAATCTGCGTTAATCTGCCTATCATCTGCGGTTGACCGGCTCTATCAAAGACCTATGCAATAAGTCTGATAACTCAATAATCCGAAAAAACCTTACTCCACCGTCACCGACTTCGCCAAATTGCGCGGCTGATCGACATCCAAACCTCGACGCGCCGCAATGTGATAAGCCAACAATTGCAGCGGAATTACTGTTACAATCGGCGACAACAATTCATCCACCAAAGGCACCGGCAAAATGTGGTCAAAAATCTCGGCTTCTGCCACACCTTGCTTAGGCGTAACACCAATTAAACGGGCGTCGCGGGCCTTCGCTTCTTGAGCGTTGGAAAGCACTTTTTCGTAGACGCTACCGGGCATGGCGATCGCCACTACAGGCACTTTCGCATCCAAAAGGGCGATCGGGCCGTGTTTCATCTCTCCCGCCGGATATCCTTCGGCGTGAATGTAGCTAATTTCCTTAAGTTTCAGCGCACCTTCCAAAGCAATGGGAAAATTAATTCCCCGCCCCAAAAAGATAAAATCTTGGGTGTCTGTAAACTGGTGGGACAATTCCTCCACATACTGTTCTTGAATCTCCAAATACTTCTCAATTTCCCCTGGCAACTGGCGCAAACCAGCAATAATTTCTGCCAATCTCTCCGTGCTGATTGTTTGTCGCTGGTACGCCAAATCCAAAGCTAAGAAATAGAATGCCATCAACTGAGTGACAAAAGTTTTAGTGGCAGCAACGCCAATTTCTATGCCCGCGTGGGTGTTAATAATGTGTGGCATCATGTGGGCGATCGAACTTTCAGTCCTGTTAGTAATGCCTAACATTCTCGCCCGGAATTTATCAGTAAAACCCGCGCGGCGCTGCTGTTCCATCCCCAAAGCAGCCAGGGTGTCCGCCGTTTCTCCCGATTGAGTTACCCCAATAGTTAAAGTATTTGCTGTCAGCGGTGCGGGCGCATAGCGGTACTCAGAAGCGTACTGCACCGCAGTGGGAATATTAGCTAATTGTTCCAACAAATATTTGCCAATTAGCGAGGCGTGCCAGCTCGTTCCGCAGGCGAGAATCGATATTTGTTCGACATCGGCGCAAAGTTCCTTGGGCAAGTTGAGATTGATGGGAGAGCGCGGATTTTCTGGCTGCCAATCGCTCTCTAAATAAGCCTCCAAACAAGCTCGGACTACCGCTGGCTGTTCGTAAATCTCCTTGTGCATGAAGTGTTTGAAGCCTTGTTTTTCGACTAAAACCGGACTCCAACCAAGGATGCGCGGGCTTTTTTTCAGCCTTTCCCCTGCAAAGCTGTAAACTTCCACTCCCATCGAAGTTAGCCTTGCCAATTCGCCATTTTCCAAGGACAAAACAGTGCGGGTGTGAGATACTAACGCCGGCGTGTCGGAAGCGCAGAAAAATTCGCCTGCACCAAAGCCAATCACCAAAGGAGCTTGCTGTCTGGCGACAATTATTTCCTCTGGAAAATCTGCACAGATAACGGCGATCGCAAAAGCTCCTTCTAATTTATTTACCGCCTTTAAAACTGTTTCCAAAAACGATAAATCAGCAATTTTCTCGGTTTTTTTATCTTTTCTTTCTTCGTTCTCCCTTCTTGCTTCTTTCAAAAATTCAGCTATTAAATGAGGAATAACTTCTGTATCCGTATCCGAGACAAATTTATGTCCCTTTGCTTTCAATTCTTTCCGCAACTCGCGATAATTTTCGACAATACCATTTTGAACTACCGCAACTCGCCCGTTATTATCCATGTGAGGGTGAGCGTTATATTCCTCTGGTTTGCCGTGAGTTGCCCAGCGAGTGTGCCCGATGCCGATGGGAGCCGGAGACTCTATCTCTGCTAGCTTTTCCCGGAGGTTGTGCAATTTGCCCTTTGCTCGGATGCAGGTAATTTCTCCTTCGGAGATGGTAGCGAGGCCCGCTGAATCGTAGCCCCGGTATTCTAGTTTCTCCAATCCTGCTAGCAAAATCTCGCTTGCTGCTTGCGTGCCGATATAGCCAACGATTCCGCACATTTAACGTACTACTCCTGCTTAGCGATCGCAATAAAACTCAAGTTTTATCATTTTTACCTTCTTCCGGCCCCAGAATGCAGATTCCGCGACAAAAAAGAGGGGGCAATTTAATCGCCCCCTCTCTTGTGCCCGTAATTCGATCGGCGTGTCGATCGATTTTTAGTAAGCTAGACCCATACTGCGAGTGGTTTCTGCTCCCAGGTAAACCCGGATGCTGAGAAAATCGGTGGGGCAAGCAGTTTCGCACCGCTTGCAGCCTACACAGTCTTCGGTGCGGGGAGATGAGGCAATCTGAGCTGCTTTGCAGCCATCCCAGGGCACCATCTCCAAAACGTCAGTCGGACAAGCGCGGACGCATTGAGTGCAGCCGATGCAAGTATCGTAAATTTTGACTGAATGAGACATTGAATAAAGGCTCCCAACGAGTCACTAAAAATTTGCTGCCTCTGCGAATTAACAGATTTGACGGTGAGGTGCCACCGCTATAGCCTGCACAGAGAATTAAAGGTTAGTCTACCGCAGTGCCTGGAAGCACTTCGCGAAAAAGCGACAAAACTTCACAGTTATTCACGCTGGGAGTCTTATAGAACCCATTTGGGATTTACTCATTTGCCAACCGTTTGAGCATCAGCCTGATGAAATACAAATTGAGTTTCGCAGTAGGATTGGTGAGAGTCTGCTCAAAGTTCTTGAGCAAACTCTTACAGCCTTACATCCCAGCGTTTGACCGTTTAATCAGGAGCGCGAGTTGCCACCACGACAAATCCAGTTTTCCCCTCTAGTGCCACTTTTTCGGCTTTCGTTAGTTTCCGTGCCAGTTTAAACCGGATCTGGGTCATAATCTGGGGATAGAGTTTTTACTTTCTCTGCGATGAGCTGATCCGGGTGATACCCCTTGCCCTTGCAGAAAAATCGTCTTCGGAATATTGACGAGCCCGAGTGTGAAAGTAATCGAGGTTGTGACTCAACATTTCAATCAAGCCACAGTCATCGGACACACTGGCTTTTGTGCAATGGATCAAAAACGGCAAGCTGAGTGGTATCAACGGCTAGATGTTGTTTCATGCAAGGAGTGGATTTGTAATGGCAGAAGCCTTTAGACTCGACACTCGCAAATTGCACATATTTTTAATCGCTACACCGAGCTATTAGAGGAATTCTAGACGTTTGTTAATCAACTTTATGCTGTGAGGTAATGAAGGGATATCGGGGAGCCAAGAAGAAACCCACGAGACTAGCGAAGAGAATCGGTGTAAAAGTGCTCAATCCTGTCAACTTGGCGAGTAGCAGAGTTGTACTAATTGGAGTTCGAGTAACTGTTGAATTCAGAGCAGCCATTACACAAATCATTGCCAAAGTCTCGTTGGATGCGGGATTAATGATAGCGATTGCCTTTCCTAAACAGGCTCCTATAAAAAACAGTGGGATGATAATCCCCCCCCGCCAGCCTCCATTTACGGTCGTACTAATGGCAAACACTTTAGCAATAACTAAAGTTAAGACAAATCCCAAAGAAAAGTTGCCCTCAACAATTTTTTCAATTTGATGTTCACCAAAGAAACGAGTGAGCGGAAATAAAGCTGATAAAACACCAAGTCCTAGCCCCGCTAAAGTAGTTCGCACATAGATTGGACTGGGTATCGAATCAAATAAGCGACCTACAGTGCGAAATACAGCGATAAAAAACCACCCCATAATCGCACCTACGATTCCATAAGCAATCGCTGCACCAAAGTCATAAAGGCTGTCCACATTGTATTGAGGAAAATGCCAGGTAGGACCAATTCCTAGCTGGGTAATTGCTACAAAAATGGTGTAACTTGCACAACTGGCCACGACTGCAGGCAATATTGCTTCAAAATACTCCACCACATTCTGATGATGCAGGATTTCTAAAGCAAAAAAAGTACCACCCAATGGAGCGCCGAACAAAACTGTAAAACCAGATGCCATGCCAGCTATACTCAAAGTTCGTAGTGCCTCTCCACGCAATTGAAAGCGATCGGCTAACCACGTACCAATTGAACCTGTGACTTGCACCATTGGTGCTTCTGGACCAGCACTGCCTCCACTTGCAATACTAATTAGCGACGACAGAATCATCGAAGGATTCTCGTTCATTGGTAATCGGCCACCCTTGAGATGAATATTGTCAATAATCAACCCAATTTCGCCAGGATTTCCCAGCCAATGAATGAGCAAACCGATGAGCAAACCAGCCAGTGGCATGATGATTAGTAGAGAAACTCCACTAAAAGATTCAAATCCGTGCATCATGTAAGACAAACATATCCAATAAGTTGCAGCAAATAAACCACAAATGATGCCTAGCATTGCCCATAGCAATACCGAACGTGTGAGATTTACTGGGTTTCGTGTCATTGCTTTTTCCTTGTCTCTAACTAGGAAGTTAGGAAGTTTAAAAAACTATTTTGTATAATAGTATACTGTTTTTTGGGTCTGTATCTTCTATTGACTCAAAAATGTATGAGCCTGATCGAGCTTTCGGCTCGCGGACTCTGTATAAATCCGATCTAACCGGATTTGATTTGAGAAAAAACTCAAGTTTTTATGCCAATTTTCCAAAGTTGTGCAACAGTTGTAAGGACTTGTTGTTTGATATTTTGGCTTGTAGCAAAGATTTGGGTGAATTAGCCACTATACCAACTGTTGCAAACTTTTTGATAATTAGTATTGCTGCAAAGCGGTGCAAATCGATCGACTAAAAGCCTAATTTTTCTAACACGGGCTTAGTGGAAACAATATGTCGATCGAGCCCTAGTTTTTTTGGCTCCACACCCAAAGCCAAAGCCACCAATTGCGACAAATGCAACACCGGCAAACCCAATTTGCGCCCGATTACTTTTTCCACCTCCGGCTGTCGCGAATCCAAATTCAAGTGACACAGAGGACAAGGAGTTACCATACAATCAGCGCCATTGTCAAGAGCATCTTGAATATGTTTGCCTGCCATCTGAAAAGATTGGTTAGTGGCATAACTCGCCAACGGCCAGCCGCAGCACTGCGTCCGGCCTCGATAGTAAACCGGAGTTGCCCCGATCGCCCGAAACACATTTTCCATCGATTCCGGTTGGTGCGGGTCATCGTAAAGCAGCTTATCCTGAGCTCGCAGCAGGTAGCATCCGTAAAAAGACGCGCACTTCAAGCCCGAAAGCTTGCGGGTGACTCGCTTCTGCACCTCGTCGATCCCGTAATCGGCAACGATCGCCCACAACAGATGTTTCACTTCGGTACTGCCTTGATAAGGCGAACAACCTTGTTTTTTTAGTAAACCGTTGACTTTTTCTATGTAGTTGGGATCGATTTTCTGAGATTCCTTGAGGCGATCGTCCACATGACCGATGACCCCTTGACAAGTGCTGCAATGCGTAAGCAAAGGCAGATTCAGTTCCTCAGCCAACGCAATATTGCGAGCGTTGACAGTATCTTCCAGTAACTGCGAATCTTCCTTGAAAGTGCCAGAACCGCAGCAGGAAGCTTTCTTTAGTTCCACCAGTTCAATCCCCAACGCTTGAGTTAGCGCCATTGTAGACAAGTAAAGTTCGCGGGCCGCCCCTTGGGCAACGCAACCGGGAAAGTAAGCATATCTGAGAGTTTGGGATGGCATAGTCGTTTCTGCTGGAGACACAAGGTTCGGGAAAAGAAACTTGAGCGATCGAAGTCGGGAGGCTTCCTGCTTAGTTTTCCCTCTTTATAATTAACGTATCACCGCCTAGCTAGGAGCCAATTGTCAGCTTTTCTCAAGCATTTTGAGTTGAAGGCTGACGCACCATCGACCAAAAATCCGGTTCCTCAACGTTATCAGGTGGCTAAACGAGATGATTGATTTTGGGCTATTTGCGTTTTTTTACCTTAGTCGTAGAGTTACTGCGATCGTCCGTGTCCCAATTGTCGCTGGCCCGTGTCACTTAGAAAAGCGGCTAGCCTTTCTCCTGCCGATCCCCCTTTCGGATAAGATTAGATACGCAGCAACCAATGAGGACACGATGTTATGAGCCAAGACGACATTTTTGCTAGAGTCAAGAAAATTGTGGCTGAGCAACTGGAAGTCGATGCGAGCGAAGTCAAGCCTGAAGCCAACTTTGCTAACGATTTAGGAGCAGATTCCTTAGATACAGTAGAGCTGGTCATGGCCTTGGAAGAAGAGTTTGATATTGAAATTCCGGACGAAGCAGCCGAAGGAATTACTACGGTTCAAGCTTCTGTAGATTTCATCAGCAGTCAACTTGCAGCTCCAAAAGCATAAAATACCTGTCTTTTCCCCTAAGAGGAGAGAAGTTATAAAACTGGAAACTCCTCTTTTGTTCTGCGTTCTGGGTGTTTAATTTTTTGAAACTGAAATCATGACAAATTTAGAGCGTAAGCGCGTTGTTATCACGGGTCTCGGCGCGATTACACCGATCGGCAATACCTTGTCCGAATATTGGGACGGGTTGCTTGCCGGGAAGAATGGTATAGGCCCGATCACCTTATTCGACCCGTCGCGGCACGACTGCCGCTTTGCCGCAGAGGTGAAGGGTTTCGACCCACACGACTATTTAGAGCGCAAGGAAGCAAAGCGCATGGATCGCTTTGCTCAATTTGGGGTGTCAGCGAGCAAACAAGCTGTTGCTGATGCAAAGTTTGAGATTAACGACCTGAACGCAGAACAGGTGGGTGTCATTCTTGGCACTGGCATTGGTGGCCTGAAGGTTTTGGAAGAGCAGCAAGAGATATATCTGACTCGCGGCCCCGATCGATGCAGCCCGTTTATGATTCCCATGATGATTGCGAATATGGCCGCGGGGCTGACGGCGATTCAAACGGGCGCTAAGGGGCCAAACTCTTGTACCGTGACGGCCTGCGCTGCCGGGTCAAATGCCGTGGGTGATGCGTTTCGCCTAGTTCAGGGGGGTTACGCGCAAGCCATGATTTGCGGCGGTACGGAAGCTGCGGTGACACCTTTGTGCGTGGCGGGTTTTGCTGCGGCGAGGGCGCTTTCGACTCGCAACGATGATCCGACTCATGCTTGCCGTCCGTTCGATCGCGATCGTGATGGTTTTGTCGTCGGCGAAGGTGCTGGCATTCTGATTCTAGAAGAAATGGAACACGCTCTGGCGCGTGGCGCAAAAATTTACGCAGAAATCGTCGGCTACGGTTTAACTTGCGATGCCTACCACATGACTTCCCCAGTACCCGGGGGCGAAGGTGCATCGCGAGCAATGGCTTTAGCGCTCAAGGATGCGGGTTTGAGGCCGGATCAAGTGAGCTATATCAACGCTCACGGCACGAGCACGCTTCCCAACGATTCTACGGAAACGAAGGCGATTAAGAAGGTTTTGGGAGACCACGCTTACAAAGTAGCAATTAGTTCTACCAAGTCGATGACGGGTCACCTGTTGGGGGGTTCTGGGGGAATTGAAGCGGTGGCGGCGGTAATGGCGATCGCCAATGACAAAATCCCGCCGACAATTAATCTGGAGAATCCCGATCCTGAGTGCGATTTAGACTACGTGCCCCACACAAGTCGCGATCTAAAAGTTGATGTGGCGCTGTCGAATTCTTTTGGATTTGGCGGCCACAACGTGACACTGGCATTCAAGAAGTTTGTTCAGTAACGGGTAATTTGAAAGTCGAGGGTTCAGAGTTAAAAGGTGAAAAGTTAATTTTTCACCTTTTAATTTTAGATTGGGCGATCGGCTATTAACTAAATCAACTTTATTAACCTAAAATGCGATCGCCTGTTAGAGCCCTGCAGCAGTTAAAGTGCTGCAGGGCTCTGGCTATTCTGTTTTTTGATTACTGTTGCTCATATCATGTCCGAGCGAGCGCTTGACTCAAAATGCTTACTTGTCATGAGTCAAGCGCAACGAAGTAAGGGCTTTGCCGAAAGGGCTAGATTCTTCTTCCTTCAGGACTCAGAATGACAACTACTCAAGCGGACTTAATATCACTTAGTTTTATAACATAAGGAGAACTCTAAAAATATTTTTCCCCAAACAAAAAGCGCCCCTAGAAATAGGGGCGCTTTTTGTCAATCAAAAGCTAAAACTTAGCCATTGATAGAAGGAGCAACCAAAGCTACTGGAGTGACTTCACTTGCAGCCAAGTCAAGAGGGAAGTTGTGAGCATTGCGTTCGTGCATTACTTCCATACCCAAGTTAGCGCGGTTGATGACATCAGCCCAAGTGTTGATGACACGACCTTGCGAGTCGATAATCGATTGGTTGAAGTTGAAACCGTTCAAGTTGAAAGCCATCGTGGAGATACCCAAAGCGGTAAACCAGATGCCAACTACTGGCCATGCACCTAACAAGAAGTGCAAGGAACGGCTGTTGTTGAAGGAAGCGTATTGGAAAATCAAACGACCGAAGTAGCCGTGGGCTGCGACGATGTTGTAGGTTTCTTCTTCTTGACCGAATTTGTAACCGTAGTTTTGCGATTCGGTTTCGGTTGTTTCACGAACCAAGGAAGATGTTACCAAGGAACCGTGCATGGCGGAGAACAAGCTACCACCGAAGACACCAGCTACTCCCAACATGTGGAACGGGTGCATCAGGATGTTGTGCTCAGCTTGGAACACGATCATGAAGTTGAATGTACCGGAGATACCCAAAGGCATACCGTCTGAGAATGAACCTTGTCCGATTGGGTAGATCAAGAATACTGCGGTTGCTGCTGCAACTGGTGCAGAGTAAGCGACGCAGATCCAAGGACGCATACCTAAGCGGTAAGATAGTTCCCATTCACGACCCATGTAGCAGAAAATGCCGATCAGGAAGTGAAAAATTACCAATTGGTAAGGGCCGCCGTTGTACAACCACTCATCGAGGGAAGCTGCTTCCCAGATTGGGTAGAAGTGTAAGCCGATGGCGTTGGATGAGGGAACAACTGCACCTGTGATGATGTTGTTGCCGTACATTAAGGAACCTGCTACTGGTTCGCGGATGCCGTCGATGTCCACTGGAGGGGCTGCGATGAAGGCGATGATGTAGCAGATGGTGGCGCTGAGCAAGGTGGGAATCATCAAGACTCCGAACCAACCTACATAAATGCGGTTGTCGGTTGATGTGACCCACTCGCAAAAGCGTTCCCAGACGTTGGCGCTTTCGCGCTGCTGTAAGGTTGTTGTCATGGTTTTATGATTGCTGTATTTGGTTGTCAATGTTCGGATGATGTTTCTATTATTAACGGTATCGTTAACGTTTGTAAAGGGGTTGAGCGACAGTTAAACTGATTGAAGTCATTAGGAAAGCTGATGAAATGATAGAGAGGGTCGAAAAAAGTCGATCGTTGCTAGGTAGATCGAGATGACAGCTTAATTATGCCCGCACCAACTCCAACCGATATCGGTACAAAGCCACAGGATGCCCCCCAGCAGCAAAATAATTCGGGTCTTGGGGCGACAAATAAATCGCTGTCACCTGATTAGCCTCAATTCTTTTATTCGCATAACCACCATTTTCCTCGCCTCCAACCACTCGATAAGCCGTGGTTGTTTCCACTTCGTTTAAATAAATATCAGTCTCTCCCCGAAACACCTGCTGAGAAATCTCTGTAGACACAAACTCGCGAGGATTCGGCGTTTCAGTGTCGCGACTGGTAACAATGGAAATTAATTGGCGTTCCCCTCTCAAAACAGTAATTTGGCGGTTGGGATTGGTCGGATCGACTTTCACCGAAAGTAAGCCACTATCGCCTAAATAAGCCTTGGCAATATTCAAACCGTTAAAAGTGCGATCGGCTACAATCTTTGTAGCTTTCTTAGATGTATTTTTATAAATAACACCAATATTTTTTTCCGGTTGAAATCGCACTTTAAATAATACTGGCTGCTCCAAATACTGGCGGTTGCTTTCAAACCCAGGTGTGACAATATTTGGCGCTAAAGGAGCGGCTAAATCTACCAACGTGCTAGCAACATTCCAATTCCCAGCCATCCACTCGGGATATACCAAATCTCCCTTAGCTACAGCGATAGGAGGCTTGCTTTCCCAATTGGGAAAACTTGATATGCGATCGCCCAAAACCCCCGCCCTCGCACCGCCACCCCACAGCAACACCAGCAACACCAAACAAAAACTCCAAATTACCTTCATACCCAATTACATTCAAACAGCTAGCTTTCTCTTTCTTTCTCTCTCTCTTTTCTGTGGCCTCTGCGCTGTCTACGATTCATTAATTCAGAAAGTAGACAACAAATCAGTTAAAGATCCTATTTTATACCATTCTCACAAACAGGCATCCTGCCTGTTACACAAAAATCAATTTTATTCTTGTGGGGTGGGCATCCTGCCCGCCCCCAATATGCAATTTAAAGGTGAAAAAGCTTATGTTTTAAAGCGCCTCAACAGGTGCAGGTTCCCAAACCTCTCCGTATTTTTCTTTCAATTCGTGCCAATTCTCCACCTGTCCGGGTTCATATTCCCCCGGCTTTCCCCACTGCAAAAACGCGCTCAAAGCAGCCTCATTTTGTTCGTCCAGAAAACGGATTGCATAAGTAGTGAAATTGCCTCTTTTCGCCTCACCAGTTTCAAACTTCACCTGTATTATTTTGTCCATATTTAGGTGAAACTCAAATATTTCGGCGTGCATATTGGCATACTTTCCCTTGGGCAACTCCGCATAAAACAGCTTGTGAATTGAACCGCGCACTTCCAGCACCGCCGCGCTGCTAGTCACGATTAAACGCAGCGTTCCCAATTGTTCGCAAGCTTCCAAAAATTCTTTCAGGTTAGGCATAATTTAATTTGGGAATTGGGAATTTGGCATTGGATATTGAGCATTAAAACCAACAACCACTAACCATCAACCAATGACTAATAAATACTGACTACTGACTACTGACTATTTTTCGTGCAGTTCGTAAGCAGCGACAATCCGCTGCACTAGGGGGTGTCGCACCACATCCGCCTGAGAAAATTCGCAGAAAGCAATGCCCTCAACGTTACGCAGAATATTTTGGGCAACTGACAATCCCGACTGTTGGTTGGGCGGCAAATCTGTTTGAGTGATATCGCCCGTTACGACCATTCTCGATCGAAAGCCTAGACGAGTCAACACCATTTTCATCTGAGCCGGCGTCGTATTTTGAGCTTCGTCCAAAATTACAAAAGCATTGCTGAGAGTGCGCCCCCGCATATAAGCTAAAGGAGCTACTTCGATCAAGCCTCTTTCCATTAAATCGGCCATTTTTTCGGGGTCGATTATTTCTTGGAGGGCGTCGTAAAGCGGGCGTAAATAGGGATCGACTTTTTGCTGCAAATCTCCCGGCAAAAATCCTAATTTTTCCCCAGCTTCTACGGCTGGCCTGGTTAAAATCAGCCGTTCGTACTGTTTGCTTAACAGGGCTTGCACGGCGAAAATAGCTGCTAGAAATGTTTTGCCTGTACCGGCGGGGCCGATGCAAAATGTCAAGTCGTGGGTGCGTACTGCTTGGACGTATTGCCGCTGCTTGAAGGTTTTGGCTCTAATTTCTTCGCCGCGGCGCGTTTTGGCGAGTACGTCTCGCTGCAAGTCTTGCAAATCTTCTTGGCGGTTGGTATCCAATGCGTAGCGCGCCGTCTGGATTTCAACTGGGGTGATGGTTTTGCCGGATTTCCAATAGTCGGAGAGCGATCGCACTAATTTATGACACAATTCTACTTGAGTCTTTGTGCCGGAAATCAGCAGTTCTTGCCCTCGCATCACCAGGTTAGCGCCGGTTTGCTTAGAGATAATTTTCAGGTTTTCTTCTTGATGGCCCGAGAGCGACATCGCGCTTTGAGTGCTCGGCAACTCTATGGTTAGTTTTTCAGTCATGCCAACATAAGCTCCCTCCAAATAAGCAATTAAAAGTTAACAATTAACAATTAAATCAGTCACCTTTTGCGAACAAAAAGACGCCTTAGATACTAGGTTTTACCTAGTATCTAAGGCATATTTTAGATTTAGCTGCCAAATGAGTGTGGTGCTTGAGATACAAATCAAATCTCCTTTCAATCAAGTCAGGCAACTTTAGATTTTAGATTTTAGATTTTAGATTTACCTCATCCCGCTGACATTTGAGATTTAAAATTTTACATTTGTGTCCGATCGCAAAATCGGCAATCTCAAATCAAGCGGGGCTTGTAATACAAAGTTTACAACAGGCAATCTAAAATCTAAAATTGTTTTGGGGATATGCAGTTAATAACCGGGAGTATTTCTGCTCGTTCTAAACGTAGGTGTGTTAGTACGGCGAGGTTGTTCTCTCGGAGTTCTGCTAGCTAAGGGACTCGGCGACGGAGGTGGCATCCGGGGTCGGAAGTCGCCTCGTGGCTCGCGCGAGCCACGATCTGGCCGATCGCGATCCGGGCGGTCGCGATCGCCCCTGGGCGGCCCCGAGCCACGCTCGCTTGCTTCACCATCGTATATGTCTAAGTAGAGCGACTGACCCGCCGTCTGCGCCACCGCTTCGAGGGTAGTTCTAATGGCCTGAATATTTCGTCCGCCTCTACCGTAAACCCGCCCTTTGTCCGGATCTTCAAAAGCAAGCCTAACCCAGACCCGGGATTGACGCGGGTGCAGTTCGCAATCAACCCGCAAAGAGCCTGGGGTCTCTAAAAAAGGCCCAATTAAAAACTTAACCAGTCCAGCGTAGTTGGGACTAGCTGACTGCTGTTGTGCTGGATTCAACGTTGGCTCCGGCTCCGACTTGTTCAAATACATGGGCTTTTCTCAGGATGTCACGCACAGTGTCAGTTGGCTGAGCGCCGTCTTGCAGGCGCTTGACAATCGCTGGAACATCCAGCCTGGTTTCGTTATTTCTGGGGTTGTAATAGCCGAGCTCTTCAAGGGGACGGCCGTCGCGGCGGGTAGAACTGTTCATCGCTACAATCCGGTAGCTTGTCTCGCGTTTTTTCCCGTATCTCTTCAATCGCAGTTTGATCATCTTCTTGCAGAATAGTCCTGTTTCAATTCTAAGCTATTATGTCGGTCGTCTTTGTGCGAACCCCAACTCAACCCTTATTTCTTAACCTCCCAGCAAAATATCGCTGCGATTTGCTGCCCCCAAAGCAGGTCTGGCGCCGTCAATGTGCGGTGTAATTGCTAGTGGCAAAGTCGATGCAGTTCCCCACTGCTGCACTAATTTTTGCAAAAATATATCTTGCTGCGCTCTCAAAGAGTCCCAATCGGTGCCGCGATTAATAATTGCAAACCACACTAAACCCCGATCGCGCGTGGGTATGGCTCCAGCCAAAGCAATCACGGTGTCCAAACTACCTGTTTTCACCACAGCCGATCGCGGAATGTGCCGATGTTCCACAGTGCCTTTATCCCGCCCGGACACCGGAAACAAGTCAGCAATCGTCAGCCCAGTCGTCTGAAGGTTGCGGGCGATCGCCTGCATCATCCCACAAGCAGCCCTCGGAGACATCTGATTTTCCACTCCCAATCCCGAACCGTTAACTAATTGAAGTTCCTCCTCCGGCACCCCCGCAGCCCAAGTCGCTTGCTGCTGGACTATTTTTGCCCCGCCCAAATCGTCTGCCAGCATCTGAGCCATTTCATTATCGCTGTGGACGTTCATCTGCTTGAGAATTTCCGCTAAAGGAAGCGATCGGCGCTTCAGCAGCAAACGCCCCGAAGTCACAAATTTCTCAGCAATGACGCTGCCGGCCACCGTTACTTGCGGCTTTCTAGTTCCTGGAGCCATCTTAGAATACATTGCCACCACGTCTGCAGGCCAATTGCTACCCTCAAGAGCTTGCCGCAGTATCTCCCCTGCGGCCAAAGGATCGGACTGGTAATTCATGCGGAAATTGCCTGTCACCACCAAATTTCCTGCCACGCGCTCGATACCCATTTGATTGAGAGCATTGCCCACGGCGATCGCCTCCTCCCACACAAACAGCGGATCGCCCCCGCCGCTGACCACCAAATCTCCCTGCAATACACCATTGCTAATCGGCCCCGTTGCTCGGAACCGTGTTTCAAACTGATAATCCGCGCCCCAAGTCTCCAGCGACGCCAGAGAAGTCGCAATCTTAGTTAGCGAAGCCCCAGGCATCAGCGTCTTGCCCTGCTGACTTACCAGTGGCACCATTCCCGCTTGCACCCAAATTCCTTGATTCCCATTAATCAAGTTCTTGTCTTTCAAATCTTTTAAATATTCCCGCACCGTCGCTTCTGCAGGCAAGTCTGGATTTGCCGCATTTATTCCCCCAAAAGCCAAATCTTCGGCAACCACTAACCCGGGTATCCCTCCCCGCCAAGCCAGCACTGACGCAGCATTAGGCGCGGCAGTGCCTACCCCGGCCATGTCCAGCCACAGAGATATGATTCCTGAGCTAAATAAATCCAGCATTTTTTACTCCTAAAGTCATGTAAACTATTGCATTGATTTTTTCAATTTGCAGTCAAAAATAGTAAAGTAGTGACAAAACAAGTTCTATCAGAGTAGTCGGAAATGAGAATTGTCCGATCGCCCTTGCGAGCGGATTTTAGTTCTTTATTCAGACTTCTGGATTCACGCTCCTGACTTCCTGGTAGAATTTTTAATGTTTCTCAAACATTGGTCAATGGGATCGACACGCGCAAGAATTGCAATAGACGCTATGGGTGGGGATCATGCCCCCGCCGAAGTTGTAGCTGGAGCGCTTAAGGCACAAGAAGAATTAGGCGTAGAGATTTTGCTCGTGGGCGACCCGCAGCAAATAGAAGACTCGCTCCGGCAACAAGACGCGATCGGCCGCGTCTCTACAGGTCAGCTACAAATCGTTCCTTCTGAAGGAGCGGTGGAAATGCACGAAGAACCTTTGAGTGCCCTCAAACGCAAGCCCAACGCTTCGATTAACGTAGCGATGAACTTGGTAAAGCAGCAGCAAGCTGATGCTGTGGTGTCCGCCGGTCACTCCGGCGCGGCAATGGCTGCTGCCCTGCTCAGGTTGGGCCGGCTCCCTGGCATCGATCGCCCTGCGATCGGTGCGGTTTTGCCGACAATGGTAGCGGGCACCTCTGTACTCATTCTCGATGTCGGCGCTAATGTGGACTGCCGCCCCAAATTTTTGGAGCAGTTCGCTCTTATGGGAACTATTTACAGCCAGTGCGTGCTGGGCGTCGCCGAACCTAAAATCGGCCTGCTCAACATTGGCGAAGAACCTTCTAAAGGCAACGACGCAGCGGTGCGTACCCACCAGTTATTGGTGGACAACCCGAACATTCCTTTTGTGGGCAATGCCGAAGGCCGCGACGTGCTGTCGGGGAAATTCGACGTGATTGTCTGCGACGGGTTTGTCGGCAACGTGTTGTTGAAGTTTGCCGAAGCGGTGGGCGAAGTCGTCGTGCAAGTGCTGAAGGAAGAATTAGTCAAAGGACTCCAACATCAAATTAACGATCCTCTGCTGCAAAAAAGCTTGCAAGGATTTAAGCAGCGGGTAGACCACGTTGAACACGGCGGTGGTTTGCTATTGGGCGTTGCTGGAGTTTGCATTATCAGCCACGGTTCGTCTCAAGCTGGCTCGATTTTTAATGCCATTCGTTTGGCGAAGGAGGCTATTGACAACCAAGTGCTGGAGCGAATTCGATCGTCCAATCGCCAAAGCGCTCTGGAACAAGAAGCTGTGAATTAGAGGCAGTAAGTAGGAATTAAAAATTAAAAATGTAAAATTAAAAATGTCAGATTAAACCAACTGTTTTGCTTAAAAAAAGTAATTTCAGCAGTTTAAAAAATAATTTTAATTGGTAGTTTTTAATTTTTAATTTCTCGATCGAACAGCGAGTAAATGGAGAGGAATGTTGCAGCAATCAGGGTTCGGCATTGCCGTCACGGGTAGCGGTTCTTGTACACCGCAGGTTTCGCTGGATAATAACGGTTTGAGTCAGATCGTAGAAACTTCTGACGAGTGGATTGGGGCGCGGACAGGCATTCGTTCCCGCAGGCTGGCGGACGATCGCACTTCTTTGTGCGATTTAGCGTCGGAGGCATCGCTTCAGGCGATCGAAATGGCAGAAATTTCGCCGACAGATATCGATTTGATTATTTTGGCTACCTCAAGTCCCGACGATTTGTTTGGCACTGCCAGTAAAATTCAATATCAATTGGGCGCAACAAAAGCTGTGGCTTTTGATTTGACAGCAGCTTGTTCGGGCTTTGTTTTTGGTTTAGTTACAGCCTCGCAGTTTATTCGGACAGGGGTTTATCAAAATGTTTTGCTGATCGGAGCAGATATTTTGTCTCGCTGGGTGAATTGGTCGGATCGGGGTACTTGCATTCTATTTGGAGACGGTGCAGGTGCGGTGGTATTGCAAGCTTCAGAAGTTGATCGCTTTTTGGGATTTGAAATTCGCAGCGACGGCACGCAAAATTCCTCTCTCAATTTGCCTTACAAAGCCGAGCCCAAAGAATTAATTGAGGGCGTCAACATCGGAGTTGGCGGATTTCATCCCATCACAATGAACGGTCAAGAAATCTATCGGTTTGCTGTAAAAAAAGTGCCGGAAGTCATAGAAAAAGCTATGTTTCGGGCAAATATTAGCGCTGCTGAAATTGACTGGCTGTTGTTACACCAAGCCAATCAGCGGATTCTCGATGCAGTTGCCCAAAGGCTAAAGATTCCCCCCGAAAAAGTAATCAGCAATTTGGCGAATTACGGCAATACCTCAGCGGCTTCAATTCCCCTTGCCTTAGACGAAGCCGTGCGTCTGGGTAAAGTGAAAGCGGGCGATACTATTGCTGCGGCTGGTTTTGGTGCAGGTTTGACTTGGGGGGCGGCGATTTTTCAATGGGGCAGGTAATATTTGGCGGCCGGCTGTAAACTTGCTCGGGTTATTGTCGGGAGTTCGATCGAGTAAAATACAAATCCTTTAACACGCCATACATAAGGCAAGGTTCGCAGCGGCGTACCACCTGGACAGCAGTTATTGACAAGCGCGTGCTGAAATGGAAAATCCTCTATTCTTCGATCGACTTTCCCTCGCTTGAAGGTGAAAAATTTTGTTACGGCTATTAATGTGATTAAAGTCGCCAAAAAAATATAAACCTCGTAAAAAGCGCAATTATTATGTTATAATTGTGAGTCGCCAGTAGATAGTTCGTTAACCGAAAGATAGCGGATACCAGCGAGCGAACGAAAGAAGCGGGAAAGAAAGAATTTTTGCAATCACCAATTAGCAACCACCAATTAGCAGATTACCGGAAAAATGACTAAAACAGCATGGGTATTTCCCGGACAAGGTTCCCAGGCGATCGGGATGGGTGCAGACTTATTAAACTTGCCAACAGCCAAAGCCAAATTAGAGCTCGCTAAAGAAATTTTAGGCTGGTCTGTCCCGGAAGTTTGCCAAAAAGAAGAAGCAAAACTATCTCGGACTCTCTACACTCAGCCTTGCTTGTTCGTAGTAGAAAGTATTTTGACCGACTTAGTGCGAGAAAAAAGCGATCGACCAGCGGTAGTTGCCGGTCACAGTTTAGGAGAATATGTTGCCCTTTACGCAGCAGGCGTCTTTGACTTTGAAACGGGATTGCGCTTAGTCAAACGCCGCGCCGAACTCATGGACACTGCCTCCGGTGGGCAGATGGTGGCTTTGATCGGGTTCGACAGGCAGGAACTAGAACTGCAAATTCAATACAGCCGAGACGTAGTGCTGGCAAACGACAACAGCGAAGCACAAGTCGTGATTTCTGGAACGCCCGCAGCAGTAGAAGATTTGCTTGCCAAAATCAAAGTCAAACGCGCCGTTAAATTGAATGTTTCCGGTGCGTTTCACTCTCCGCTGATGGCATCAGTGGCGGCAGAGTTTCAACTAGCCTTAAAGTCTGCAAGGTTTTCCGATGCTAAAATGCTGGTGCTCTCGAACTCAGAACCGTCAGCCACTACCAGCGCAGCGACTTTAAAGCAGCGGTTGAACCAGCAGATGACTAAAGGCGTGCGCTGGCGGGAAATTTCTCTGCAATTGCCACAACAAGGAATTGATCGGGTAGTGGAAATTGGCCCCGGCAAAGTTCTCACAGGTTTGATCAAACGGACTTGTCCGGATTTAACGCTGGTAAATGTTAGTAGTGTTGCAGATTTGCCGGCTTAATCTATTTTTAGCCTGTTATTAAACGGCAGGTTATAAACTTTAGAGTTAATTGGCCCCAAGAGTGCCCAAAAATAAATAGCAAAACAGGGAAGTCCGAATATTGCCTGTTTTGCAACTTGGGGATAGACGATTCAGAAATTTAGAAAATATTAATCAAAATCTAGATATCGATCGACCTGACGGGGCGATCGGCAAATCCTGATGTAAACTAGGCGTAAAAAGCAAGCTTATCTGGTATTTATGTCAGGAACCTCAGCCTGAAGGCATGAGGCTTGAAAGAGAAATCTGACAAGCCGTTCTGACCAGCCTAAGTCTTAACTGACTACGTTTTTTGAGTCACGACACCCTGGAATGCGTAGCTAGTTCCTTGCTCTGTCGCTGAAGGTTAAACAGTTCTAAGGTCACTGGGACAGTGCTTTCAGCCTAACAAGCTCACTAAACATTGGCGAAGCTAACTTTACTCCGAAAGGAGATTGAGGCAACCATACCTCGCCGGAGGGGCAACCATACCCCTCCACCCCACAAAAGTTTTAACTCAATGTAAAGCCGTCCTAAAAGGACGGGGTTTCTAACCCATATTTCTGATGAAAAAAGTCCTTTACTGGTTGATGGGCGACAAGGCAGGCAGAACCATAGTAGGCGCGTGGAATTGGATGTGGGGACTGCCCGTGGAATCCGGCGGCCAGGTGTCGGTAGCGGTAGCCGAAGAGTCGTTGCGATCGATGCAAGAATCAGTGCAAAAGCTAGCAGCAGCAGTCTCCACCCAAGTCGCCGCCTACCAGCGCGCCAAAACTAAATATGAAGAAAAAGTTAGGGAAATGCAAACCGTAGAGCGCCAAGCCATCACAGCCCAACGCAACGGCAACGAAGAAGCAGCCCGCTTGGCAATGTCGAAAGTAATTCAGACAGAACAAATTCTGCCGCAGTTAGAATCCCAAGTAAAACAAGCCGAACAGTACGTCAACGCTTCCAAAGACAAGCTAAATCGAGAACGGATGAAGCTGGAAGCCTACAAAACAGATATGCAAAATATGAAAGATATGGCAGAAATTAACGAAGCCCTCAAAGCCATATCAAAAGTCAACAACGACCTCAGTATCGATTCAGCTCGATCGCAATTTGAGCAAGCCAAAAACGCCGTCCACGGCCGCAACCTCGAACAGCAAGCTTTAGCAGAACTATCTGAAAACCCCCAAGAAAGACTTCAGGCAGAATTAGAAAATATGACGTTAGACGATGAAGTTAATCGCAGACTGGAAATGTTAGACGACTCCAACAACAAAGAACTTCCCAGCTAAGGAGAATTTTATGGCTAAGAGTAGCGGGCCTCCCCCCATAGTTTTTATTTTGTTATTTCTGTTGCTCGCCGGCGGCGGTTGGTTCTTTTTTCTGAACAAACCAGCGTCCCAGGATGCTAATAATACACCCACTCCCACACCCGCAGGCGATGTAGTCGCACCTCCCGTCGCGCCCGTAGTCGGCGGTGCTAAGCCTGTTGCCGCTAGTACCTTTGCGCTGCCAGCTTCTGTTCCTGCGGGCACGGCGGTGAGAATTGACGGTTCCACCAGCATGGTGACAATCAATCAGAACCTCAAGAACGGCTTTCAAGGCAAGTTTTCCGGTACGACAGTCGATACCAAAGCAAATGGTTCTGCAAAGGGAATTCAGGATTTGGTGGCGGGAACAGCCGATATTGCAGCGATATCGCGACCTTTGACGGCTCAAGAACAAGGTCAGGGTTTGGCTGCTGTGCCTGTTGCCCTAGATACGATCGCCCTTGTAGTCGGCATTAACAACCCGTTTAAAGGAGGTTTAACCTCGGCTCAGGTGCAAGATATCTTCAAGGGAACTGCTCAAGATTGGTCGAAAGTAGGCGGCCCGGCAGGCCCGATTAAAGTGATAAATCGACCCGAAGTTAGCGGCACTCATCAGACGTTTAAAGAACAAGTGCTCTCTGGCGCTAATTTTGGTACGGGGCCGAATGTTACCACGCTCGATCGAGATGCTACAACTCCCCTGCTGCAAGCTTTAGGCAATAACGGTATTGGCTATGCGACTTTCGCTCAAGTAGCCAATCAGAAAACGGTGCGCGTTGTTCCCGTCAACAGTGCGACGCCGGATGCTGGTAACTATCCTTACAAGCGGCAGTTGTACTACGCCTACAAAAACCCTCCTAGCCAAACAGTTAAGGATTTCTTGGGCTACGCGACTTCTTCGGAAGGACAAAAAGCCATGCTGGCCGGAAATTGATCCTTTGCAAAATTTTGACATTCAGGAATTCGCCAGAATAAATTCTGGCGCTACACAAGCAAATAGTCCGCCAGAATAAATTCTGGCGCTACACAAGCAAAGTCCGCCTGCGCGGACTATATTCTTCAGTCCGCGCAGGCGGACTTCGTTTGACAAGAAGCGGTTTCAACCGCCGAATAATCTCAAACGGACTCGATCTGATAGGCTAATATTCGATGTAATTTAAAATCTCAGGTTTTTCTGTGAGCAAAAGTCGCGAACCAGTCGAAAGTTTACTTCTCTACTATTTATTCAAATGGTCAATTGTCAGCCCGATGCTGCACCTTTACTTTCGGGGCCGCATCTACGGTGCAGAAAATGTTCCGACAGAAGGGCCGGTGGTAGTAGTCAGCAATCACGCCAGCGATTTCGATCCGCCGATTTTATCTAGTTCCATGAGGCGACCGGTGGCATTTATGGCGAAGGAAGAGTTATTTAAAGTTCCTATTTTGAAACAGGCAATTACGCTTTACGGTGCTTATCCAGTCAAGCGGGAAAGTGCCGATCGCAGTGCTATTCGATCGGCTATCCACTCTTTGGAAAATGGCTGGGCGACGGGTGTATTTTTGCAGGGAACTCGAACGCCAGACGGCAGAATTACAGAACCCAAATTAGGTGCTGCGCTGATAGCTGCTAAGGCTAAAGCGCCGCTGTTACCTGTTAGTTTGTGGGGAACTCACGCGATTTCGTCGAAAGGTTCGGGAATTCCGCGTCCGGTGCCGCTGACGGTGCGAATTGGCAAGCTAATTGAAGCGCCCGGTTCCTCGGATCGTGAGGAGTTGCAAGCGTTGACTCAAAGATGTGCGATCGAGATTAATGCCATGCACGATTTGGGTCGCTGATTTTATAACTCTTGTTGCTGTTTTTTCAGGTTATATCTACAGATAGATGAATGCTGAATATAAACACCGAAAAATATCAATATAAGTGATTGAAAACAAGCGCAATAATTAGGCTTGAATTTGAGTTTAATTGGACAGGAGATAAGAAGAAAGATATGGTAACAAGCAATCAAACCCGCGCGTTGGGATTGTTTTCTAACAGCGAAGATGCCGAGCAAGCTCTGGCAGAATTGAAATCTTCCGGGTTTCCAATGGATAAAGTTTCGGTTGTTGCTAGGGATGCAGGCGAGTCTGTAGGCGATACTCAAACCAGCGCTCAGGTGGGCGATAAAAATCTAGACACAGGAGCGGGAGTGGTAGGAGAAACTCTGACAAATGCTTCTTTAGCCACCTTGCTAGTGGGTCTGGGAAGTTTAGCTATTCCGGGAATCGGGCCGATAATTGCAGCGGGGACTTTCGGCGCCTCACTGGTAGCTGGCGTAGCAAGCACTGGCGTCGCGGCTGCGGCTTTCGGTGGAGTGGTGAAGGCCTTGACTGACTTGGGAATTCCCGAAGAAACAGCTAGAAATTACACCGATCGCCTGCGGGCCGGCGATTATTTGGTAGTAGTAGATGGCGCTGAGGATGATATTAGTCGGGTTCAAGGGATTTTCAGCAGTCGGGGCATTCAAAATTGGGGCATTTTTTAAACAGGAATTGTGCACCAAGTCTATCCCTAGAGCGATGCACACCTCACCATTGGTGAGAAAAATCAGCTCAAATTTAGTACCCGACTTTTGTGTGAAAATTAGCGCATCGATCCCCCTAACTTAAAAAGGGGGGCGGTTTCATTCTCTGTAGGGGCAAACCCCCATGGTTGCCCCGATATTTGAAACACCGATTCCCTCGTCCGTGGAGGGGTAGGCACGGGGGCACTACCCCTACAAAACGATGATTTCCCTGAGAATGAAACAGCCCAGCCTAACTTAAAAAGGGGGGAACCGGAAACGGTCTTTCTTCCCCTAGGAAGGGGATCGAGATTCGGCTAAAACCCCGATCTAGACGTAGTTTTAGTCTTAAGTGACTTTCATTCATTGGCCACCCGATCCCTACAAGTAAATTATTGATTTTTAGGGTTCATCTTTTGATGCTGAGGCGGTGACATAAGCAACCGCTAAAGGCGAAATTTTTTCTGTAACTGCTGCGATAACTTGGCGATCGAAGTCAGTCCAAACTCTGGGGCGATCGAACATACAAGGCTGCAAAACCCCCCACAATAAGCCGTCATCACAAAGGTGAGCGTGAATCAAAGCTCGATGCCCGAACTCTTTTGCCTCAAAATCTTTGTTGACAACTTCAGGATTTGCTGTTTCAACATCCTCAACAAAAATCGAAGGTTCAGTTCGCAAAGCTGCTGCAAACAAAGGGTCTTCTTCCCCTAAAGATTCCGGTTCTTTTTTCCATTCTGCGTCCCAAACCTCTGGAATGTTCGAGTTGCGACGCCAGCAGTAAGGTACTCGGCCGATTTGGGTTTCAGGATTGCGGAGGTAGAGAAAGACGCGATCGCAATTTAACACCTCGCCTAAAGCCGGCACCAAAGCCGAAAAAACAGCATCCGCAGTCTGGTTGTTACTCAAAATTTGCTCCAGAACTTGCGGCAGAATTTGGTCGGTCATTAACTTTATATCTTGAAGTTCATCTACTAATTTTAAACTACTCCTTCTCTTCTCTTACGCATTTCTCATCAGCATCTTCCCGGTGCTTTAAATCGCTATAGAAGACAAGTTTTAAAACCAGAGACAATGGGAAAAAATTTAAAACTTGCTCAATGCTTTCCTTTGTTTATTCAATTCTGGCTTGGGTGAAGTTAGCACCCGTATAACCGGTTGTCAGCCAAAGAATAGCCCTAGCGCCGTCGCGAACAGCTTTTTGCACCGGTTCGGGGGTTCGCCCAGACGGAACTGCCACAGGCTTAAAACTAATGCCTCGACTGCCTAGCACGATTTCGCCGATAATCTGAGCTCGCCGCATATGATCGTCAGAAGTGATCAGATACACGCTCTCAATGCCTCTAGCTTTCAATTCATCTACCAGCGTAGTAAAATTTGTCACCGTATCCACGGCTCTGTAGTCTAAGTGGACGCGATCGGACTCAATTCCCGCTTCTGAAAATACCCATTCCGCAAACTCCGGATTGCTCCCAGAAGACACCCAAATCGGCAATGCAGGATGCGACCGAGCAAATTTGGCGGCGAACACCTCTCGCTCCGTAGCCCCACCTAGAACTAACACAGCTTGGGGTCTCATAAATTCGCTCTTAAGCTGCTGATAGCCAAACCAACCCGCCATCAAAAGTCCTACGAGGAACCAAAAACTGCGTGAAGTGTTCAAACGCTGGTAACGCCGCGTGTTTACATTGACTCTTAACCACATCTAAACCTATAAAAACTTTATGTAGCTGACAAAGGAACCATAACAAAAAATACCGCACGTAAAGCCCACTAACAGGAATTAAAAATTAAAAATTAAAAAAGGGTCGGGGGGATCATAGATTTTAGATATTAGATTGAGTCTACGCTTGTGCTGGGGCTTAAACAGGCGATTTTAGATTTGAGATTTCAGATGTGAGATTTCACATGGACTCTCTAGAGGTTCTGTGTATGTCCTCGTCTTCAAGCAAGTATTCGTCCTTGGGCGAATTGGTTAGCGGATATGCAAAAAAGAGGGGTAAAACTTAGGCTTACCCCTCCTGCTTTTAATTTTTCTTGGTTTTTAACGGGACTGGCCGGGTTCGAACCGGCGGCCTAGCGCTTCAGATTTGTGTGAGTTTCCCCACTCTCTGGACTATACCTTCACCATAGGCTTGCAGCCTTTAGGTGGTGACCGTCTAGTCTCTAAACCTTCCTGATTTCAATATAGGCGATCGTTTAATCGCCATGAACTCAGGCTTGGCTTGGTATTGCCTTAGAGTCATAGGAACCCACGAACTCTTTAGGTTTCACCAACTTTGACCACATTCACTCCCAGAGTTTCCTCGCAGGGTGCCCGATTCTTCAGGAGGCGCTTGCTCTATCCATCTGAGCCACAGCCCCAGTTGCTAAACCGTTTTGATTATAGCAGGTAATGTCGATTTTGATTTTTTTATTTGGGATGATTACTGATCGCCAGTTGCCAGTTTCGCAGCGATGCGGGCAAAGTTTTCTGCTGCGGTGAGTTTACCGGCACCGTAACAGGCGCGCTGTCTCCATGCGGTGACGGGGAGATGTCCGGGGGGAGCACCTTCGTTGAAGGAGAGCTCGCTGTAATATTTCCAATTTTCCTTGACTCGCCAGCCGACTCGATCGCAAAATTCAGTATAGTTAGCCTCGGTACTTTCCCAAATCTGCTGCTGCACGCTCAACCCGAACCGCCCGCTGCTGTATTGTTGCCAAAGTTGGTCGATCGTGCGAAGGTCTGTAGGAGGAAAACTGTCTATATCGGCGGAACTCAGCCAGCCTTCGTCTTGTCTGACAGCGATTTGCAGCAAGATTTCCCAAGTGTGTTCGTCAGCTTTGCGCCATTTTCCGGTTTCTAATAGCTTTGTCAGTTGTCGGTAGTCCATCCCCACTTCAGAGATAGCCGGAGTTTGGTTAGGTATGGCGCCGATTTTGTCTTCTAGTCGCAGTAGAGTGCTGACAATCAATTCGGGGTTTAGTTGTTCGAGGCGGTACAAAACCCATTCTAACTGAGATTGAAGGTATGTGCGGGCGATCGCACCTTGCTGCAATTCCCCCTGCAACTCATCTAATTTGGCTGACCAATTTTGTTGATTGCGGGCCAATTCCCACATTTGTTTTGCCCACTGCAATCTAACTTGTTCTTTTTTTAAATAAGTTTTGGAAGGCTTAGCACGCTGCGGGTAGGGAGTCAAATCCCAGCCGCAAATCGAGCAAAACTCTGCTTTTTCTTCTATGTATTCCGCACTGCACACTGGACAGTTAGACATATTGCCATAAATTCGGTTGCGAAGTAATTATATGACATCGGGTAAATTAACCGTAATTCGATTAGCTACGCACTTTGCAGCCTACAATTACAGTTTGTGTGTAGTAATGTGCGCCTTTGGCACCCGAAAGTTAGAGTTAATTATACCGCTCTAACAAGGCAAGCGAATAGTAAACAAACTGCCTTTGCCCAACTCTGATTTTGCCTCGATGGTGCCGCGGTGAGCTTCGACTATTTGGCGGCAGAGGTGCAGTCCCAAACCTGTGCTGGATCTCTTGTGAGTTCCCGAGCCAAACCTTTCAAATAACTTTGCTTGTTCGGTGGGAGAAATGCCGGCGCCTGTGTCTTTGATTTCTATGATTACCCATGCCAGCGGTTGGTTTTTGAAGCTCGTATAAGCAGGTGAATTAGCAGCTTTTAAGCTGACATCTATTGAGCCGCTGTCGGTGAATTTAATCGCATTTCCGATTAAATTTGTCATCAAGCGGTGCAGTTCCAGACGATCGCCCGGATACTTCGCAATCGGTGCACTTTCTGCACTTTCTGTCAAATCTAAATTTACCGACAAACCTTTAGCATCGGCTAGGGGAGCTAGTTCTTCAGCTACCTCAGTAATAAGCTGGCGCAAGTTCACGGCAGCGAAACTTAGGGATTTGCGGCCTGCTTCGTAGCGGTAGACTTCCAGCAACATATTTACCATCGCGATCAGGTTTTTGTTGCTGCGAACCATCGTCCCGAAAGCGTCGCGCATCTCAAGCGAAATGTCTCCCAAAGCTCCCTGCTGCATTAAAGTTAGCATTCGATCGGCTGCTACGAGGGGCGTCCGCAAGTCGTGAGCGAGTCGGGAGACAAAATCTTCGCGCTGGAGGGCGATCGAATTGCGCTCGTCTACGCTGTGTTTTAGCCGCAGGAGCGATCGAACCCTCGCCAGCAGTTCATCCATTTCAACTGGTTTGCGGATGAAATCGTCTGCTCCCATGTCCAATCCCTGGACTACGCTGGCACTGTCGTGAGCTGTGATCAGCAAAATCGGCATAAAGGGCAATTCTTTATTGTCTCGGATTCGTTGAGTGACTTCGTAACCGTCCATTCCCGGCATCATCACGTCTAGCAGTACCAAATCCGGGGCTGACTTGTCAATTTGACTCAAGGCAGAAAAGCCGTTCTCTGCGGTGCTAATTTCGTAACCTTCTTCTTCCAGGATTGTCTGCACCAACAAAACATTATCTGGTGCGTCATCTACTACCAGAATCCGATCGGCTTTTGTGGCATTCGGAACAGATAAATAACTCATTTAATTGTTAGCCTGGAAATAAATACTAACTTTAATTATGGCATCCGATTTATGTTTTCACACTTTTCCACTTGTTTACTCTGTCATAAGGAATATATCAAAAGTTTATCCAATCTTTTTACTTTTGAACATTCGGAGGTGATATAATATTCTACTTTCTGGTCATAGTATGCACGCCGTCCCAATCTTCGGGCGGGGGTATTTCCAAATAGCTCAGGGAGCGCTCGATGTGAACTTCCACAGGTCGATCGCTGGGTCGCATTGCTAAAGCCGCTTCAAAATAACTAATAGCTTGCTGAAAATTTCTAGCAATATAAGCATCCCGACCGTTACTGTAAAGTTCCAAAAACCGAACCGTTTCCCCGTCGATGGGTTCAGAACTATTTTGCAGCAACTCGTAAATACCCACAGGCTGATTTTTGCCCTTAACCCGCACCTTGTCTAACTCTCGCACCCAAATCCCTTCGGGGCACAAACTGTATGTAAATTCGCTCAAAATTATGTCGCATCCGTACTCCTTTGTAAGCTGTTCCAATCGCGAACTCAAGTTCACCGCATCCCCGATAACCGTGTAATCCATCCGCTTTTGGGAACCAATATTTCCCGAAACCACCTCTCCAGAACTAATTCCAATTCCGAAGCGAAACGGATCAGCGCCGGGGCGAGAATCATTAAACTCTTTCAAACGCCGGCGCATATCTAAAGCCGACTGAATCGCCATCCAACCGTGACTTTCCGGAGGATTGAGCGGCAGGGGCGCGCCGAAAACCGCCATTAAAGCATCGCCGATAAACTTGTCTAAAGTGCCTTCGTAGTGGAAAACGGCCTCCACCATAGTCTCAAAATATTCGTTCAGCAGGGATACCACATCGGACGCTCCCAAATTTTCAGTCAGCGTGGTGTAGCCACGAATGTCGGAAAATAAAATAGTGACTTCTTTGCGTTCGCCCACCATCAGGGCGCCTTCACCCAAGGCCATCACTTTATCTACGACTCCAGGAGTCAGGTAGCGGTACATGGTATTTTTCATCCGCTTTTCGCGGCTGATGTCTTCGAGTACGACTAAACCGCCGCGCACGCCGCCCTCTGGATTGATCAGCGGGTTGACAGTCAAATTCAAACTACGTTCAATTACTTTAATTCGAGAGGCGGGGATGGGCAGCGGACAATAAGGGTGATACAGGGCAGAATTTCGCAGGGCAAATAGAGATTGGGCATTCGCTAATTCGGCCAGCGCTACTTCCTCAGTCCAGGCGCTGTTTTCGCCCCAAGCGTAATATAAATTCGGGTCAATGCGATCGGGCACGGCCAAAATATAACTTTCTTCTTCTTCTTCTTCTTGTTGTTGTTGTTGTTGTTGTTGGGAATTTAGCGTTTTTTCTACCAACAGTCCCACAGTTAAACTTTGTTCGGGAACGTAATGTCTGGCAGCATGGTTGAGACTGTCTTCGAGTCGAAATTGTAAATTCTCGATCGGCACAACTTCCCAAACATAGCGATTCACCAGTTTATCTTCCCAAATCTGGGGATTGTGTTTGCTTTTAGCTTGATTTACCGGACAGCCCAACAATTCTAGGGCCGCTTCGTTAATCGTGACAACTCGCCCCTGTAAATCGGTGGAAATTACTGCATCGGAAAGACTTTGCAGCATATCTTTTTGATACTGCTTTTCCACCATCACGTTCTGAAACAGTTGAGAATTTTGCAGCGCCATTCCCGCTTGGGAATTAAACGCTCGCAAAAACTCTTCGTCGGAAGGGGTGAAAGTACCTTGGTTCTTATTAATTAGCTGAGTTACCCCGATCAGCTCACCTTTAGCGTTATGCACCGGCATACACAACACAGTCCGAGTGCGGTATCCCGTTTTCTGGTCTGTAGAAGGGTCAAAGCGGGGATCGTCGTAAGCATCTGTAATATTTAGAGGTTGACCTGTCGAAGCGACGTAGCCAGCAATTCCCTTATTAGCAGGAATGCGGATTTCGACCATCGTTTTGTCGTCGGCCTTGGCAATTTTTGTCCAGAGTTCGTTGGTTTCCCGATTTAACAAAAATAGCGTGCTGCGATCGGCTTGCATCAAGTCGCGAGCTTGATCCATGACAGATCGCAAAGTTGTTTCCAAGTCCAGACTTTGACCCAAAGTCGTGGTGGCTCTTAACAGTGCGGCAACCCCTCGCTGGTTGCGGGCGACGACGTAGAAAGATTGACAGCTTTCGAGAATAATCCCGATCGAATCTGCAAAAGCCTGGAACTGCTGTTCGTCTTCCTCGCTAAAGGAGACATTGCCAGCTTTATTTAACAGTCTGACCACCGCTACGGGTTCGTGTTGGCTCTTGCTGCTAAAAATCGGCATACAGAGCATGGTCTCGATCTGGTAGCCCGGTGGTTCGTCTACTTCGGAATTAAAATGCTCGTGCGATCGAGCTTCGGCGACATTTATCGATTTTCCGGTTGTTGCTACGTAGCCTAAAATGCCTGCATCCATCGGCAAACGAACTTCTAAATCTTCGCCCAGTGCATCGACTGTTTTGTGCCACAGTTGATTTTTGTTGGAGTCAACCAAAAAAATTGTTGTCCGGTCTGCTTGCAGAATTTGCCCAATTTTGACAGTGAAGGCATCTAAAAGTTGCTCTAAGAGACTTTCGAGTGCTTCATTGTTAATCAGATCCATCGCCCGGATAAATTGCTGAAATTCAGCCGTGATAAAGTCCAGCAGGCACACTAATTCAGGAACTGGCAGGCTCTTAACACGGGAGGTCAATGCCCCCATAAAATTGACTTGAGTCAGTGTAGCCAGAACGCTACCAGTATTGGAGAATGTCATGATTAACTGCTTGCTCAGAGGGGTAGACTGACCGCAGGTCGATCGGCGCGAGATTCGGCGGCGGTGCAAACTCTTGAATTTGTTTGCAAGCGCATCGGCACTCGCTTGTCGCTTTAATGAATCGTGAGTTCAATAGTGGCGCGCGCAACTTCAGTTTGCTGGTTATGTATGCTCGATCGATCTTTTTTACAACCTCGATAATGATGAGGGTTTGTCAATTCAAGCTGAACTTGAGTTCGCAAAACTGCTAGCCTGAAAATTAGGTAACAGGCTTTAGTTCGATCGAGAGTGCAGTGTGGATTTGACGCTCTGTGCTCGGCTGCAGCGCGCGATGTGACTGTTTTAGCGCACTCGGCGACCGTATCCGGTCAGGTAAAGGGCGCTATGAAAGCAGCGCGCAAGGCATTCCTACAGAGCTTACTCATAGTTTAATGGTAAATGCAACAGCAGGATAACGACGGTAATTTATACAGCAAAAAAGTTCGATCGGTCTTTGAAAACATCCCGACAACACTACCAACTGACGATCGAACAGCGAACCTAAGCTGGCGGTGATGTTTAAAGGTGCTACAGATCCTGACATTTAGGCCGCTCGGGGCACAGACTGGGCAAACACCACTGATTGATAGTACCGCTGGAGTTGTGCGGCGGCGGCGGCCCAACCCCAGCGTTCGGCTTCTCGGCGAGCGTTATGGCGCAGGGTTTCCCGTTCTTCGGGATTCGCAAACAGACGCTTGGTGGCGGCGAGTGCGCCTTCTTCGTCGGCGGGGTCAAATAAATATCCGTTAACACCGTCGGTGACGATATCGGGAATTCCGCCACTGCGCGCCGCCACTACGGGCGTCCCCGCAGCCATTGCTTCTAGGAGCACTAAGCCCAGGGTTTCGGTGCGGGAGGGAAAAATGAAGGCGTCGGCCGATGCGTAAGCTCTTGCGAGTTCTTGCCCCTTGAGGTAGCCGACAAAATTGGTGGGTGTACCGGCAAAATATTGTTCAAGGGTTTGCCGATGCGGGCCGTCTCCCACTAAGGCGAGGCGGGCATCGGGAATCGCTGCGAGAACTGGTTTGATGCGTTCGATTTCTTTTTCTGCACCGAGGCGGCCGACGTACAGCAGCAGGGGACTGTCTGGGTTATTTGTAGAAAGGCGCGATCGCATTTCTAGACTTGCCAATTCCGGGACAAACATTTCAGTATCTACGCCCCGCTGCCACAAATCTACGCGATCGATCCCGTGGCTTCTGAGTTCCTCCACCATTGCTGTAGAAGTACACAAATTCAGTTCTGCTTGATTGTGGGCACCTTTGAGCAATTCCCACAATAAAGGTTCAAGGACTCCAAAACCGTAATGGTGCAAATATTTCGGCAAATGCGTGTGGTAAGAAGCCAAAATCGGAATGTTCAACTTTTTGCCGTAATATATACCACCCAATCCCAAAATAGCGGGATTGACAACATGAATAATATCCGGTTTAAACTGCTCTAATTGGCGACCGACAGCCGGAGAAGGAAGTGCCATTTTCAGTTCCGGGTACATCGGCAAAGGCAAACCCTCAACACCGTAAACTCGGGCACCTTTGTATTCTTTAATCCCGTAATCTGGAGAAAAGATCAGAACTTGTTCGCCGGCGCGCTGCAAGTGATCTACAGTGTGAATCAGCCGTGTAACAATGCCGTCTATTTTCGGCAGAAAAGTTTCAGTAAAAAGAGCTATTTTCATAAAAATAAGTTAGTTTTAGTTAGGGAGCCGATAATCCTAGCCTCAAAGAAGTGTCGGGAGCGATGACAGTATATACTAGACGAGCAATTGCCTAAATCTTGGATTCCTAGGTCAACCGCAGATTTTAGGCAGATAAACACAGATTAACGCAGATAATTTCCTGTTATGGCGAGCTTGGGAATGCAATTTCTCGTCTACTAACTTGCCGGGAGTAAGTAATTGCGGGGTATCGGCTGCTTTTCTACACTTCCTCCTTCAGTTTCACCGCCCCTCATTCCGAGCGATAGGTTTCTGCGGTAAGATGCAAATTCCCTGAATGCCAATTGATACAATTATTCCACCTAAAAGCAATCCCACACATTCTGCCAAGCAGTTAATTCGATGAATTTCCTGTGCTGTTTTAGCCCTTAATATCTCCTTTTCCGTAGCAGAAGGCGATGCACTAACTCGACGGTAATTTTGATTACTCGCCGTTAGTGCAGCCCATTCCGGTACTAAATAATAAGCACAAACTGCACTTGCTGAAAATCCCGGCAGAACAACTAAAAGCAACAAGATGAGAATTCGACTTTTCACAGCATTTCTTCCCAAACAAGCCCGCACAAAAAAAATATGCAATTTTTCAATTAACCGCAGAAGAAGCAGAGGACCCAGAGCAAAATAGACAAAGATAGATCGTCTTCCCACCTGAAAAAAAGTAATATACAGCGAACTCCATTCAGAATTTGCGAACCTTTCCCTTTTCTTCCCTTCTCTTCTCTTCTCTTCTCTTCTCTTACTTCGCGCCCTTCGCGCCTTCGCGGTTCGTCAAAAAAAACTCTTGCAGCTTGTACCCAAAATTACCGCCGCCAAGAAACCTTCGGCAAAATCTGGTTTTTATCGACGCGGTGCTGATATTTTGTAGCAAAATTCAGCAGAGAATCGAGCAGGGAATCTGAGAGATAGTGCGGTAGCAAGCCGAGGTCTAGCAAGTTGGTGTTTTTGGCATTGAAATAATGTTCTTCTTTCTCGACTCTGGGATTTTCGATGTTGTTGATTTCTACCTTTAATCCCATTGCCATGCCTGCTTTTTGCACCAAGGAGGCTAAGTCGCCGACGCTGAATAGTTCGGTGAATTGGTTAAAGACTCGGAATTGTCCGGCTTCGGCAGGGTTGGCGATCGCTAATTCCACGCACCGCACGGTATCCCGAATGTCTAAGAAGCTGCGGGTTTGTCCGCCAGTGCCGTAAACAGTCAGAGGATGACCGATCGCAGCTTGGATGCAAAATCTGTTCAATGCTGTACCGAATACTCCGTCGTAGTCCAAACGGTTGATCAACAGTTCATCCATACCGGTTTCATCTGTCAGCACGCCGTATACTACGCCCTGATTTAAGTCGGTGGCTCTTAAACCCCAGATTTTGCAAGCAAAATGGATGTTGTGGGAGTCGTGGACTTTGGAAAGGTGGTAGAAACTGCCCGGTTGTTTGGGATAGGGTAGTGTATCCTTGCGGCCGTTGTGTTCGATCGTGATGTAGCCTTCTTCAATGTCAATATTCGGGGTGCCGTATTCGCCCATTGTCCCCAATTTCACTAGGTGACAATCGGGGAAGTCTTCGCGGATGGCGTACAGCAGGTTGAGTGTCCCGACGACGTTATTGACTTGAGTGAGGACTGCGTGTTCGCGATCGATCATCGAGAAAGGTGCCGAACGCTGTTCGCCGAAATGGACGATCGCCTCTGGTGCAAATTTTCTCATGCTTTTGCTGAGAAAATCGTAGTTGGTAATGTCACCGACGAACAAGTCGATCAACTTGCCCGTTAAATCTTGCCATCGCTGGAGTCGTTGCTGAATCGGTGCGATGGGAGTGAGGGTGTCGCTGCACAGTTCCAGATCCCAGTGCCGCCGCACGAAGCTGTCGAGGATGCCAACTTCGTAACCTTTGTTAGAAAGGTAGAGTGCGGTTGCCCAACCGCAATAGCCATCGCCACCAATAACCAGGACTTTCATAAATCAACGGTGAATCTTGCTTGCCAATACTGGGTTAATGTACCAGGTAATGGTGCATTCTGAACCTTTAATCAAGCGTGTTCACCCAGGAGGGACTCTGTTTTTTTGGATTAAACCGGAATTTCGTCGGCGAAACTGGCCCGGCGGGTGAATTCAAAGGGGCCGGCCTGGGCTCCCCAGACGTGGGCGTCGGTTTCTGGGTCACGTCCGCGATCGTGGCTAATAAATTTGTCTTGGTCAATCTCGAATTCGCTGTCTAGATAGGTTTTTTTACCCTTTCTGACCACCAGGCAGCCTTTTCCGGGTTCGACAGACCCTTTGAAGCTGTGGCCCGTCCACTGCGTAATAAAGGTGCAGCCGGGAAGCAGTGTCAGTTGTGCTTTTTTGATTTCTTGCAGCCGTTGCGGGTCGCGGGAAGCGCCGTAGAATTGTTCTTCGTTTTCTATGGCATAGTTTTCGATGTCGATGCGATCGCCCAGCGGGACTAATTTTAACACTCGGACTCGGTACGGTACGTGCAGTTCGATATCATAGGCTTGTTCTAGGTACAAGCTGAGCCCATCCAGAACTTCAACGGGTAAAGGCCTCATGCACACGCGGATGTGGGCGAAGAATGGCGGGTTTTCAAAGGCTTGGGCTTGGTTGCTGAAGTCGGCGGCCATCCAGCGGGCGAGGGTGACGATATCGGTGGAATGAGTCATTTCGATTTTAGATTTTAGATTTTAGATTTTGGATTGAGGGAGTAGAAATTATTTTAGGGGAAATTCAGGTGCGATCGGGCTTTAGATCCCTGACTTCTTTAAAAATCAGGGATCTGGGTATGCTGTTTTTTTCAGGTAGCCTTACTTATCGGGAAATCATGAAACTATAACCAGTCGAATCCAGCAGGATAAAAGCTGTGGGTTATGACGAAACAACTTCTACTCTGGAGGTTGTTTTTAATAGTGGCAAAACCTATCTATACTTTGAAGTGCCGAAGAATGTCTATTTAGAACTGATGGAATCTGACTCTAAAGGTAGTTACATGAGAGATTGTGTGATTGACTGCTATCCGTACCAACAGGTGAAGAAACGGCGGCGGTAAGTACGGCATTAATCTAGGCGTTTTGAATATCTAATCTTGATTTTTGCGATCGACGAACTCTAACCCAGATTTTTTGATTGTGGAGGTGAGAGGAACAATTGGAATTGCTGGAGACTCACCCTTTGTTTACCACTTGGTGTCCCCAATGCGATCGCTCGTTTCCCCATTCCGAAAATCCCGGTGAATTTTTAAGCCCCTTCTAGTTTCCTCTTGACATCAATATTTGAGTCCCTCTCTAGCCCAAGTTATACCCCATAGTTTATCGGAATCTCAATTACAAAAATTGTCCCGCTGCTGATGGTCGAATCACAGGTTAATTTACCCCCATGTTTTTTGATAATAGCATAGCTTACAGATAAACCTAAACCTGTGCCACTCCCGACAGGTTTAGTTGTAAAAAATGGCTCGAATATGCGTTTTTGAATATGGGTAGGAATCCCACTACCATTATCAGCGATCGCAATTCTTACCCACTTTTTTTCTATAACTTCAGTCTGAATCTTAATAAAAGGATTTTTATTAGTTTTACTAACTTGTTTGAGAGCATCAAGAGCATTACTAATAATACTAATAAATACCTGATTCATCTCACTCGCATAACAGGTGACATGAGGAAGGTTGCCATACTCTTTAATCACTTGTACCTTGGGTTGATTATCACTTTCTTGGAAGCGGTTTTGTAAAATCAGTAAAGTGCTTTCAAGTCCGGCGTGTAAATCTACAGATTTCATGTCTGCTTCGTCTAAGCGAGAAAAATTACGCAAACTCAGGATAATTTGTTTGATTCGTTCGCTTCCGACTTTCATGGATTGCAGGATTTTATTTAAATCTTCCGTGATAAATGCTAACTCAATTTCCTCAATCCTTGCTTTAATTGCTGAGCTTTTATTTGGATATTCTTGCTGATAAAGTTCCAGCAAATTTAGCAAAGCTTTGATATGATTTTCGGTCGGCTGAAGATTACTATGAATAAAAGTAACTGGGTTATTAATTTCGTGTGCTATCCCCGCTACGAGTTGACCGAGGGCTGACATTTTTTCACTCTGAATTAGTTGTGCTTGGGTTTGTTGTAAATTTTTTAATGTTTGCTCTAAATCAAAAGCTTTTTGGCTTAACTCTTCTGTTTTTCGCTCTACTTCGGCTTCCAAGGTTTGAGAGTAGTTCTCTACTTGTTCATACAAACGGGCGTTTTCAATGGATATAGCGGCTTGAGCACTAAGAATTTGGAGGGTTTCGATGCGCTCGCTTGTAAACGCTCCCACTGTAAGATTATTTTCTAAATACAAAATCGCGATTAATTTTCCCTGGTTGCTAATCGGAATACATAAAGCTGATTTAGGCTGCTGGGTAATGATATAGCGATCGCCTGCAAATTGAGTGGAAGCACTCAAGTTATCAAAAACCGCCGTTGTTTGACTTCGGGCTACAGAATAAATAAACATTTGGGGTAATTCTTGACATTCAGCTAAAGCAATATGTCTCTTTTCTGTATGGTTTTGATCCGCTTTCGCCACTACTAACCATTTTGCCTCTTGATCGATTACTAAAATTCCGGTTTGCGCTCCGGCATGGGCGATCGCAATTTGCATCAAAGTGGCTAATAGTTTCTCTAATTCAATTTCCTGTGAAATAGCTTGTGCTGCTTTCATCACCGCCGGAAAATCCAACCATAAATTCTGGCTGTTGCTGTTACTGGTGCTAGTTACGCTTCTCATCAGCGTGGGAGAGATTGTTCCCCCAGATATGATACCTCGTTTAGTCGGTTGGAGAATAGCTCCTAGTAGTTGGGGATAGTGTTGTTCTAAATAAGCAACTTTCGCCTTCGCACCCCATCGACTGTAACAGTAGTATGCTTCCTGCATATATCCAGAAGCAACTTTTTCTTTGCCCCAGGCTAGATAAAATTTAGCTGCTAGTTCATTAGCTAACGCTTCTTCTTGGATATATTGGTTTTCTTTGGCTCCGGCAATTGCGCGATCGTACAAATCTCCTGCTTCATAGCTCTTGCCTAAAACTCGGCATTTTTCGGCCTCTACTAAGTTAACTTTATGTTGGTGATTCATGGGGGCATGGTGCGCCCATTGAGCGAGAATATTTTGATGGGTTTCCAGTAGAGCGAGTGTGTTACCTTGCTCGATTTCTGACTGAGTAGAGAATACTGCCCAGTAGGTTAACCCGGCATAGAAATGAAAAACCGGAGCATGAATCGTTGCTGCCGCTACCATAAAATATGCCTTAGCTTGGGCAATGTAGTCTAGGCCGTTGGCGTAGTTGCCAAAGAGATAGGCAAGTATCAGTTTGTAGCTACAGCCCAAAGCAAGCGCAGCAAACTCACTATCCTGATCGTGCTTAGGAAACATCACAGTTTCATTGTATGCAGTGCCGATTAATAAATCGGGTTGATTGAGAATTTCCCTCAAGTTATGCACCGTCTGTTGTATCATCCTCACGTAAACCATAGGAGAATATTGCTTGATAGTCTCTAAGGCAACACAGTAATTTTCTATTTCTGCTTCCCAAGCATCAATCTCTACTCCCGAGAAAAAATTATTCTCAAAATAACTACTGAGGCTGAAGCCAGCATTTAGAAAATCACCTGTTTCCATTCCGAGCAAATATCCCTGTTTCGCGGTTGGGATTATTCCCCTCAGTGCTTCTTGACGATGCTGGATAAAAGCGCCAAACCAAAGTAAAGTTATACACTTAAATTCCAGCCAATTCAACTGATTGAGTAAGCTCAGTGCTATTCGCCCAAACCGATAACCTTGTTCTACTTCTCCAAAAAAACCCGACAGCACAATGCCATAACCCACATACCCGATGGTTGATGCGGGTGCATTTCCAAATTGGAGTGATAGACTGACCATTGTGGCGGAAAGCAGAAGCTGCAAGGCAGGATTTCCCATAAAAATAGGTGGAAACAAGATGCCTAAAAGTTGCATGGCCGCCATTGTCCGAGGATCGCTCATTACAGGAAGGTTAACCAGTTCCTCAATCTGTTTACCCTCCATTTGACTGGCAAGGTTTTGTAGTGCAATGCGTGTCAAGGCTTCGTCAGTTTCACAGGGGAGTTCAATGCCCAATTGTGCTAGGGCATTTGTGCCGAGTGCGATCGCTTTTAACATCTGACTCTGAGTTGTCAGTGCGTTGATTTGAATCTCAAATATCTTTACTTTATCTAGTATTGTTTTTGCCGATCGCAAAACTATATCTGCCATTTCTTCCATACCATCAAAATCAGCATTCAAGTAGGCAGTTTCCGCCGCCGCTACATACAGATTGAGGGTTAATTTATACTGAGTTTGCCAACAGTCTGGGGTTAGCAACTCAATTCCTATTTGCACAAAACTTCTGGCGGCTGAATAGGCTGTAGAATTTCTGGCTTTCTGTCCGGCTGCTAAGTTAAGTCTGGCTAAGGCTTCTCGTTCTTCAGCTTGAGTAATTAACCCACTTCCTACATTCAAATGCCCGACAATATCAAATAGATTTTCTTCCTTTTCTATCTCGGATAAGTTTTGTTGCAGCAGTTGACCGATTTTGAGATGAGTTGCCTGTTTTTGGTTTTTGGGAATCAGGGAATAGGCAGCTTGTTGAACGCGGTCATGCAAAAATCTGTATTTAGCATTTTGTTTATTAGCATTTGCATCTTCTGAGTTTAAATTATCATCGCCCTCAAGCTGATAAAACTTATAAAAATTACTAATCGGTAAAATCAAACCCTCCTGCAATGCTCTCCATAAAACCGTCGCCGTCTCGATTTCTGATTCTTGTGAAACTATTGCCAAATTATGCAAATCGAACTGCGCCCCAATACAAGCAGCCAACTTTAAGACATCCTGAGTTGGAATTGGTAATTTCTGCAATTGCAACGCCATGAATTCAACAACATCATCAGTAATTGCCAAGGCTTTGATTTGGGAAATATCGCACTGCCAATGCTGGATATCCCAATTAAAGGTAATTAACTTGTCATCGTGTAAAGCTTTGAGGAACTGAGTTGCAAAGAAAGGATTTCCCTTGGTTTTTTGATAGACTAATTTTGTCAAAGGCTGGGCAACAGATAGTTCGCAAGTTAGCGTATCTGCTACCAATCGATTAATATCCGATTCTCTTAACGGTGGTAATGTAATCGTATTTACTGTTGCCCCAGTTTTGAGCAGTTCATCTACGGTTAAGATAAATGGATGTACTGGTGACACTTCATTATCTCGATAAGCACCTAATATCAATAGATGTCCTGTATCTTGTTGCCTCAATAATGAGAGCAAATTCAGTGATGCAGAATCAGCCCATTGCCAGTCATCTAAAAACATCACTAAGGGATGTTCTTTACTGGTAAAGACTTTGACAAATTTTTGAAATAATAAATTAAAGCGATTTTGGGCGGCTGTTCCTGATAACTCTAGGGATGGCGGCTGTTTACCGATGATGTTTTCTAACTCAGGAATTACATCAATTAATACTTGCCCGTTGTCTCCCACTGCTGCGAGAATATTGGTTTTCCATGTTTGCAATTGTTCTTCTGATTCTGATAATACTTGCCCCATTAAATCGCGAAAAGCTTCCACGAAAGCCGAAAAGGGAATATTCCGTTGAAATTGGTCGTATTTCCCTTTAATAAAATAGCCGCGTTGCCGAACAATAGGTTTATGTACTTCATTAACTACTGCGGTTTTCCCAATCCCAGAAAAACCCGCTACTAGCACCATTTCTGTTGTGCCATTGGCGACACGATCGAAGGAATTTAATAGTTGATTAACTTCGGCTTCTCTTCCGTAGAGTTTTTCGGGAATTAGGAAGCGATCGCTGATATCTCGCTTTCCTATTTCAAAAGGTTCTATTGTGCCTGTAGTTTGTAGTTGCGCTAGACAGATTTCTAAATCGTGCTTAATTCCCAAGGCACTCTGATAACGATTTTCGGCATTTTTTGCGCTCAGCTTACTGACAATTTCTGACAAAGCTAGGGGAATTTCTGAATGAATTTGATGGATGGGAATCGGCTGTTTCGCGAGGTGACAATGTACCAATTCCATTGCATCTTCCGATCTAAATGGTAATGTTCCAGTCAATAATTTATAAAATGTCATCCCCAGAGAATAAAAGTCACTCCGATAATCTATGCCTCGATTCATTCGACCCGTTTGTTCAGGAGAAAGATAGGCTAATGTGCCTTCTAAATCATTAGTATTCTGAATCTCTTGGGTTTCTCTTGGTAGGAGAGAAGCAATACTAAAATCAATTAATTTGATTTGTTGTGTTGCGGGATCGATCAGAATATTAGCGGGTTTTATGTCTTTGTGTATGACTCTATTTTGGTATAAATAGTGCAGAATTTCTGTTACTTTAAGAGATATCTTGAGAAACTCACCTAAAGGTAAATATTGAGATTTGTGGTTTTCATCCGTGGCTGTTTGGAGATAATCAGATAGGGAAATTCCACCAAAGTCTTCCATGACTAAGGCATAGCCATTGCCATATACTTCTAGGGTTAAGGGTTTGATAATACTAGGAAAGTCTAGATTTTTTGCAATGGTATATTGGTTGCGGAATTGAACGAGTTCGTTAAAGTTTGGGTATTCATTTCGTAGTAATTTGATGACGACGGGTTGTTGGTCACTGGTACGGATGCCTCGATAGACAAGGGTGCGCGTACCTGTGTATAATTGCTCTGTGATTTGATAATCTGGTAAGTTGGCGATCGCATTCATAATTTTTTAAGATAATGTTAAGTTATTTTGTATTGCTGCCCCAGTAGCAGGATTTACTGGTTTGGGATAAATTTATAAACAAGCTCGATCGTAGCTAATGACTTGTCAAATATTATCAGAGCGCTTGTTAAAACGCCTGCTTGGCAATAATTGTGACCTTGTGTAAGTAGGTGCAGATATTTAAACAAAACTTACGCGACAATAGCTGAGGATGGATAAACTGGCGACTACTCCCCGTACCGCTCTGGTTTGACTTCCTGGTAACGTCGCTTTGTTGTTATTTAATTGGAGCGATAGCTTTATTTTAGCAAACATAGTTGGATCTTCCAATTAATTCAGATGCCAGGGTGAGAGTTTTCACCTATAACTTGTTGCAACGAATAGGTTTCGGTATATTTAGTAACATATTTGACTATCGGAGTCTTACTCTTTTGATTCGCAACAACTACCAGCCTTACTTTCGTTTCATTTTCCAAGATTTTTCTGGTCTGTTGCTGTGTGCCAAGAAGTATGTTCGGGGTTAGATTAATTAGTTCTCGTTAAGAATTGTCAGTCAGCCAAGAGTCTAATTAAGCTAATTTTACTGTCACGTTCTATCGACCGAAGCATTTGCGCGCAAAATCTCTAAGTTTAATCAGAGATTTTTGGGGCGCAAAGACTTCGCACGATCAATACTTTTACCAGAGGTTTCAATCTCTGAGTTCCAAGTCACAAAGCAGGCGAATTAGATGAGTTTGACAGCCCGCAGACCAAACATCAGCACTGTCGCCAAGCCGACCATTCCGCCGAAAAGCCCGAAATAAGTTATTGCTCCGCTAAGAGTCATTGCAATTTCTCCAAAACAATCAATAAAAAGACATATAAGAACTATAATCTAAAATCTAATATCTAAATTAGATAAATATGCAATCCATAATTAAAGTTGACTTGGGGCCACAATCTTACAATGTTTGCGTGCGATCGGGCGGTTTAGACGAACTCGGCAGTCTGATGGGCGATCTAAGTTTGGGCAAAAAAGTTCTGCTGGTGTCGAATCAGTCGATTTTTCGGCAGTACGGCGAAAGAGCAACAGCAGCCCTCGAATCGGCCGGTCTGGAAGTCAGTAGCTGCATTTTACCACCGGGAGAACAGTACAAAACTTTAAATTCGGTGCAGAAAATTTATGGTGCGGCTTTGGCAAACCGTTTAGAACGTTCCTCGACAATGGTGGCTTTGGGCGGCGGGGTGGTGGGCGATATGACTGGTTTTGCTGCGGCGACTTGGCTGCGGGGAATTAATGTCGTGCAGGTTCCGACTTCGCTGCTGGCGATGGTTGATGCTGCTATTGGCGGCAAAACGGGGGTAAATCATCCTTTAGGGAAGAATTTAATCGGGGCTTTTCATCAGCCGCGTTTGGTGTTGATTGACCCGGATGTCCTCAAAACTCTGCCGGCGCGGGAGTTTCGTTCGGCGATGGCGGAAGTCATCAAGTACGGGGTGATTTGGGATGCTGAACTTTTCGGGAAGTTGGAAAATTGCAAGCGTTTGGATCAAATGCGCTATGTAAAGGCGGATTTGTTGGCAGAAATTTTGAGCAGGTCTTGCCAAGCTAAGGCTGAGGTGGTAAGCAAAGACGAGAAGGAATCGGGTTTGCGGGCGATTTTGAATTACGGGCACACCATTGGTCATGCTGTGGAAAGTTTGACCAATTACAAGGTGATCAATCACGGGGAAGGAGTGGCAATCGGTATGGCTGCGTCAAGCCGATTGGCTGTGGAGTTGGGAATGTGGGATGCTGAGTGCGATCGCCGCCAGTCTGCTTTGCTTGAAAAAGCGGGTTTACCTGCCAAATTGCCGGGGGGTGTGGATGTTGAGGAAATTTTGCATACTTTGCAACTCGATAAAAAGGTGCAGGATGGCAAGGTGCGGTTTGTGCTGCCGGTGCGGTTGGGTGAGGCTGCTGTGAGCGATCGGGTGGATGGGGATTTGATTATACAAGTTTTGAAGGAAATGCTTTAGATTCTCGTTTTTGGGGTTGTTTAACCGCCGTTGAACGCCCATTAACGCCGATCGCCAAAAATGTTTTTTCTTTCTATCGGCGATCGGGGTTGAGTTTAGGAACCGCTCGACCGCGAATTAATTTCCTCCAGAATTTTATCTACTCTGTTAGCGGCTTGAGTTCTGCCTTGCTTGATAAATAACTCCTTAGCTTTTGTGAGGCTGGCTACGGCCTCGGCTTGGTTTTCCTTGTCTCCTTGCTGGTACAAACCGACTCCTAAATTGTTTAAAGCATCGGGATATCGATCGTTAATTTTAACGGCTTGTCTCCACTGAACAATTGCCTCGGGCAACTGCCCCTGACTTGCCATCGCCACGCCTAAATCGTTGTGAGCTTTGGCGTACTGTGGGTTGACTTCAATTGCTTTTTGGAATAGACCGATCGCATCGCTCATTTTACCTTGCCCCGACAGCATAGTTCCCAACTTGTAATAAGCATCAGCTTGTTTGGGATAGCGAGCGATTAGTTGCCGATACAAAGCTTCGGCATTGACAGCATTTCCTTGACCGTAAAGGTCGTTGGCAGTTCTCAAGCCCACCGTGTAGCCTTTACCTACAACTTGGCACTTTTTCTCGGAGTTGCCTTCCTGCTTGCAAATCCTGAGTTCGTCTCCCTTCATTTCGTAGGATAGAACTTCCCGAACAGCAGGTGCTCGGCGCGGTGGCTGCAAGTTCTGCGACTGCAAGTTTTGCGAGAGTTGCAGGGCGATTGGCTCAGCTTGTGCCGGTTGGGCCGCTGCTACATTGCAGATTCCTGCACCCACCAAAATGCTTGGGGCGATCCACCTCAAAGGTTTGAACAAGCGAAACTCTCGATCCTTTTTCATGTCTTTTGTGGAAACGTGTTGTTGATATCGTGGGTTTCACTAGCCCCGTAAGAGTCGGAGCAGATGGGGGCCCACCCAATGTAATAGTTAGTTATTAACAGTCGAGATATTTTAGCACTGTGTGACCGAGTTTGAGTTAAATTAGAGAAGAATTCCGATCGATTCTCAGTCAACCTTAGCAGGAAAGTAGAAATGGGGCAGTCTATTCTCACCATGCTCTTTGCGCTCATGCTCGGCTACGCTGTTAACTCAAGCGTCAAAATAGTCAGCGGTGGCGACGAAGCTTTAGTCGAACGTTTGGGTCAATACAAGCGCACCCTCAAGCCAGGATTCCACTTTATCAGTCCCCTGGTCGAAAAAGTCGTCTGCGTCGACACAAGCCGTGAAAGAGTTTTAGACATTAAACCTCAGTCAGCAATCACGGGAGATAATGTGGCTCTCGAAGTCGATGCCGTTGTGTATTGGCGGGTTGTGAATTTACAGAAAGCTTATTATGGAATCGATCAAATTGAAAATGCGATCGCCAACTTAGTTTTAACGACGTTTCGCGCTGAAATTGGTCGATTGCCAATGCAAGACATCTTGGGTTCCCGAGATGACATGAATAAAAAGTTACTCAAGAAGTTGGACGAAGCTACTGACACCTGGGGCGTCAAAGTAATTAGGGTGGAAATTCAAAGCATTACACCTCCGAAAAGGGTGCAAGAAGCTATGGAATTGGAGCGGGCAACTAAGAGCGAGTGGCAAGCAATGGTCAATAAGGCGATCGGCACTAAGGAGTACATGAGGCTCTTAGTTGAAGCTTTAGACTCCCATCCCAATAGTAAGCAAGTTTTGAATTACTTAGTAACCGAAAAATACTTAGACGCTCAACAAAAATTGGGCGAAAGTGACAATGCCAAAATTCTGTTTATGGACCCGAGAAACATGACAGAAGCCATCAACGAATTGATGGGTTCTATGCCTGATGTGATGCCTCATTCTGAGGCTCAGGAAATGAAAGTTATCGATACTCACACTTCTCAAGATTGATTTCTGAAGATAGCGTCGGCAACCAGACAAACATCGTGCATTTCTCTGACATCGTGAACTCGCAAGATATCTGCCAAATTTGCGATCGCACCTGTACAAGCCGCCGCTGTCCCCCAAACTCTTTGTTTCGCTTCTGGCTGATTCAAAATGTGACCGATGAAGCTTTTTCGCGATACTCCGACTAAAATCGGACAGTTTAAAACACGGAATTTTCGCAACTCTCGCAGAATTTCTAAGTTTTGACTGTAATTCTTAGCAAAGCCAATACCAGGGTCGAGAATTATTTGAGATTTGTCAATCCCCGCAGCAACTGCTGCCGCAATTCGACTCTCGAAAAATTCCCCAATTTCCCCCATTAAATCCTGATAATCTGTCAATTGTTGCATCGTCTGGGGAGTTCCCCGAATGTGCATTAAAATTATTGGCACTTTTAACTTAGCAACGGTTGACAGCATTTCTGAGTCAAAAGTAGCTCCCGAAATATCGTTAATTATATCAGCTCCCACCTCAACCGCAGCTTTGGCAACCTGCGCTCTGGTAGTATCGACAGAAATAGGAACTGAGCCAAAAATATCCGCTTTTTCTCGCAGTATTTGTACTAGAGGTATAACGCGATCGATCTCCTCTTCTAAGAATATTTCCGCTGCACCGGGCCGAGTAGATTGACCGCCAATATCAATAATATCTACCCCCGAGTTTACCATATTTTCCGCTTGCGCTAAAGCAGATTCTAGAGTATAGAAATCTCCGCCGTCGCTAAAACTATCAGGGGTTACGTTCAAAACGCCCATTAAATAAGTGCGTTTTCCCCACTCGAAAGCTTTATTTCTAATTGTAATTTTTTTGTTATTTATCATATCACCTCCTCACTCGGCGAGAGAAATCGCTTCTTGTCAAACGAATTCCCTCTCTAAGAGATTCAAGAATAAAGCAGAAGCGCCATTCTTAATTTAACCAAAACTTAACCAGCTAAAAACAGTGTCAACTGTCAATTCTAATTCAATTTTATCAATTATTGGCAACAGAGCTGCACCTTTGTACAGTTCTACTTTTTGTCCGGAAAATACCGCCAAAATACTCTCTTCTTCTGGATCTAGTAACCACCCCAACTCAGTGCCGTTTCGCGAACAGTGGAGTAAGTTACTCAGCACTTTTGTTTGGCTTTGGTTTGGAGAGAGAATTTCTATTGACCAGTCGGGATTAATATCAAAGCGGTTAGCAATTCTACCAGACGGCAAAAAAGGAATTCTTTCCCATCGGAATACTGCTACATCTGGAACGATTGATGCGCCGCCAAAAGTGCAGCGCAACTCGGGAAAAGCATTGGCAATTTTCCGAGTTTTCGCTACTTGATTGATAGTCTTGCAGAGATCACCTTGAAGTACGCTGTGTTCACCTTGAGGCATCGGCTTCTGAATGATTTCTCCCTCAAGAAATTCTGAGGCCGGTTCAGTTTCAGGAAGTTTGAGGAACTCGTCTAAGGCGGGTTTGGGTTTAACGATCGCACTCATAGGTTAATTCTCCCGATCCGAGAAACACTGAACGGCACATCACAATTGTACGCGATCGCTGTTTAATTCCCGCTGCCCTTGTTCCACTTACCACTTAGCAATTACCTATTAGCAATTACCTATTACTGATAATTGACAATTCGAGCAAAACTCGCAGCTTCCAAACTAGCACCGCCTACCAAAACCCCGTCAATCTCAGGCATCGCCATAACTTCATCAATATTCTCCGGTTTAACAGAGCCGCCGTACTGAATTGGCACGCCAGGATTAGTCAATTTACTGCGAATCAAACCAATAACTCGGTTAGCTTCCTTCGTTTCGCAAGTATCGCCAGTGCCGATCGCCCAAATCGGTTCGTAAGCAATGACTAACTTTTCTTGGTCAACATCAACTAAATCTTTTTCCAACTGAGAAAAAATGTGAGCTTCAGTTTCCCCTGCATCTCGCTGCTGCTTGGTTTCCCCAACGCACAGAATCGGAATTAAATCGTATTTCTGAGCAGCTTTCAGCCGCAAATTCACCGTTTCGTCAGTTTCCCCAAAATATTGGCGTCGCTCACTGTGGCCGATGATGACATAACGGACACCAAGTTCACTCAGCATTGGCCCGGAAATTTCCCCAGTAAAAGCTCCCGACTCTTGCCAGTGGACGTTCTGAGCACCGAGTCTCATCCGGCTGCCGTGCAAATTTTTCGAGAGGACAGCCAAGGAAGTGAAGGGAACGCAAAGCACGACTTCCCGTTCCTCTGGGGTTTCCGTCAGGCAGGACATGAATCCTTGAAGAAACTCTAGGGATTCTGCCCTAGTTTTGTACATTTTCCAGTTGCCAGCAATAACTATTTTCCGCACGGGTGACTCAGTAGCTCTGTGAACATCAAAATCAGGCAACTTATAGTGTAAAGCTTTAGGGTACTTTTCGAGCCCTTATTGCCCGAACTCGATGCGAGCTTGCTCAACTAAGTCAACTGTAACAACTGTGGTGTCGGCTTCGCGGGCCAACTGCTCGATGCGGACGCGAGCTTGTCCCCGGACAAAATAGGGAATATTTTTCAGCTTCGCCTTGGCTTCTGGCGTCCATTTTAGATCGTCGGAAAATTCGGAATCGGGCATGGCGTATTGAGCGATCGACTACAAGCCTTTATTGATCTGGCTGTGATGGAAAGCCAGGATCTCTTAAATTTACCATAAGTGCGATCGAGCCACACCTTCTCACTCTGCCTTAAATTTGTTGCCTAAAATAGCCGACGCTTCTTGTAAAAGCTGATTCTGCTCTTGTCGAATTGCCTCCAACCTTGTCATCCCCAAGGTCGTATCCAAGTAACTGATGAACTCTCCACTGTGTAACACTTTTAACCTTCGTTTAGCAACTCTCTCAACCGCGCGGATGGCCGGGTCGCGTCCGAGCAGCAGCCTCAGACTCGTCAGGGCTTTCATACCTTAGCAATTTTTTGATAGAATTTTCACTATCATTGGGCTTCAAATATAATGTGCATTCTCTACTAACCTCTTCTTCAGAAATCTGATTTTGAGCGCACCATTTTCTAATAGCCATATCAGCCAACTCTTCTACTATGTCCGCCTCTACTAAAGCAACTTCAGTTTCAGGAGTACATTCAATTAAATCTAGAATATACTCAGGTGAAGGAGAGCGCAAGTTGTCTTTTTGTCCATCGTACAATAATATTTTATAGTCATCATTCTGTTTCAAAAGAATATATATAAGAATATATTCACCTGAATAATTTAAAGCACTAACCAAATCACTTTCGAGACTTTCCGCATGAGCGCGATGGAAATGTAGTTTACGAGTATGTTGATAATAACGAGAAACGTCTTTATCATCGGCATTATCAAGAGTTAAAATCCCCTTTTTAACTTTAGTGTCCGAAGCAAAATCTGGCATATTAATTAATTGGTTATCATCTGATGTTAAAACAGGCAAATCAGTTAATTTACGAGATTCTTCATGGCGTTGCATTAACTTATCCCAACGTTTACCTATATCTACAAATTCATCTTGTAACTCTTTGGTCTCTGTAAGAATTGGAATGAAAGTATATATTCTTACAGTCCGAAAATTATCCCAAAGTCTTAAAATTCTTCCGGCTCTTTGAATCGGCTCAATAGGAGTCCATGCTATGTCATAATTAACTACAACTGAGGCATCCTGCATATTAACGCCAATGCCATAATTATCAGTAGTGATAAATACATCATAAGTATCTTCACCATTTGGAGAAGTATGATTAGCAATGGGGGCAAACTTTTCAATTGCTTTTTCTATTTTATTTAAAGTTTTTGGTTTATATTTAGTATCTTTATTTTTTTCAATCGTGCTAAATATTCTTAAAAATGGCTTTAACCATTTAATTGTTTCTTCTAAATAAGAAGCAGTAGGATAACGTTCACAAAAAATAACTAATTTTTCTTGAGGACAGTGAAAATCTATAATCTTCAGCAAATTTTGGAGTTTTTTATCTTGTTGTGGTTTGGATTTATCTAGCTTACTAATAATTGGATTTAAAACTTCTTGACGTTCTTCTTTTGAAATCAAAAATTCAGACTTCTCCAAAATAAATGCTTTTTCTCCTCCAGGGGTATCGACAACACTTTCTAAACTTTCTTTTAATGCTAAAGGAGAACTTGCCCAGGCTTTCTTGATCTGAGTAACAATATTTTTTCGATATATAGCATTAGGTATGTTTAAATCAAAATAGCCTTGAGTAATTACTGAGCTTAACTCAGATTCCAAAATTACAGGAAAAGAAATAGTAAAAAGAAGAACATCAGGAAAATATTTTTTTTGTTCTCCCAAATTGATATAACGTCCTTTTTCATCTGATTGACCATAATATTTAGCAACGTGGGGAGTTGTTAATTGGTGAGCAACAGGTAATTGTGTGAATTGACTTGATTCTTCAATTTTCCAAGCACGAGCATTATCAAAAAAATCCGGAAATAAAACATCAGGTGCAGGTGGGGCAGTGTGAGGTAATAAAAGAAGTTGAACATTAATATTCTCAATATCTGTGGCGTAAGGTGAACCTGTTAACAATAAAACTTTAAGTCTTTCGGGGTTTCCAAATTTATTCACCACTTCATGGATTCTAGTGAAGGCTTTTCTTTCTCTTCTTCTTTCAATTTTAGAATATTTATTTCCAAATGGATCGGGATAACGCTTTCTTAACTTATGACTCTCATCAAAAATTAATAAATAACGTCCTTTCCCTGAGCGGATATCCTTAATAAAATACTCCCAACTATCCAGATCCCTGGCTTTATTTGAATCTTCTTTATCTAAAGTTTCAAGATTGAAAAAATCAGCAGATATACTAGCATCTCGCATTTCTTTACGCCAACTAGCCTTAACAGGCATAGGACAAATAATAATCACTTTATCAATAAAATCTTCTGATTTTAATTGAACCGCAATTAAAGTTCCCATCACAGTTTTACCTAGTCCTGTTGAAGCAACTAGCATTGAGCCACCATGTTCATGAATTTGGCTTAATGTTAAAGAAATCATATCTTGTTGATAAATGAGAGGCTTTTTACTATAAGTAGTTTTAACTGGTTTAATTTGCTCTAAAGTTAATAGTGTTTTTAGATAAATATCCCAAGGTGTAGCAAATTCTAACCATTTTAACAATATTTCTAGCAGGTCTTGGGTTAAATCTTGAGCCTTGTTAAAAAAGTTATCAAATTCCTGAATTAAGTCTATCACTTCCGATTTTTCAGTAATAATATTTCCGCCTTCGACTTGCTCGATGAGTCCTTTTCCAGTTAAATTTGAGGAGGTTTGAATAGCAGCTCTTTCATCAAAAATATAAAGCTTGTTATGGTGGTCTTTTGCCCTAGCATCAACAATTTCAAATTGATTAGACTGTATTTTTTTCACAAGGTCACGAACCGACTTTCTTCTATCTCTGTCTAATCCTGTTCGTAAGTCTCGCATTATTTCTTGAATTAAAGCCATTCTTGCTCGTTGTTCACCAGGATCGTCTAAGCCAACTAAAAGATATGTTTTTTTACCTGTAGTGTAACGACGGATTAAGTTCCATCCTTTTATTGTAAAAAATCCTGTAGCAATCCGAATTTTTTGTTTAGCTTCTTGTAACAGAGCAATAATATATTCCAAGGATTTACCTGATTCAAACCAACTTAAACGTTTTTTATTGTGTTGCACAATTAATCTCCCCTAATAATATTCCTTCCCTCAGCCGTCAGCCCATACAGACGCTGGTTTTCCCTCTCCCCGCTCAATTTTTTATATCCATATCCCCTTGGGAATTCAATGTTTCCATAATCCTCCCTATTTGTCAACCCACATTCCGCACCCCCAACTGGCACATAGGCGGATTGAGGGGGTAAAAGTGAATCATCCGAGACAATTATGAGTAGAAATACTCAACTATCTCGGTGACTCAGCATTACCCAGTAGTCCATTCTGGAAAATTGACGTGAGGGCGTGAGTTAAATCTGATATCAGTTAAAATTACGAGCGGTAAAAAACCAAGTTTATTACGTATCCGTAACGCGCTCAAAGTCGCGAAAAAGCGTTAATAGCGCTCGCTC